>NZ_LGCW01000306.1:0-193616 GCF_001279365.1 Streptomyces sp. NRRL F-5755
GTTGGTCGGACTCGGCCCTTCCAAGCTGTGCAGGAACCACATCCGCTGCTGCCCGAACGACAACGGCATCGGATCAGGCCGCTCCGCCGGTACGAGAACGGGGCGCACCGCCTCGAATTCGTCCAGTCGGCCTGCCAGCCCGGCAACCGTGGGCGCCTCGAACAACACCCGCACCGAAATCTCCGCACCCAGGGCCCCCTTGATACGGCTGGCCAGCCGTGTCGCCAACAGGGAATCCCCGCCCAGGTCGAAGAACCCGTCATCGATACCGACCTGCTCCAGCCCCAGCACCTCGGCAAACAACCGGCACAGAATCTGCTCCTGCGGCGTACGAGGCATGCGGTCCGAGGCAGCCCCCGCATAATCCGGCGCGGGCAACGCCGCCCGGTCCACCTTCCCATTGGCCGTCAACGGCAACGCATCCAGCACCACCACCGCCGACGGCACCATGTAATCCGGCAATCGCTCCGCGGCGTAGTCCCTCAGGCCCGCCATCTCTCCGACGACATACGCCACCAGCCGCTTGTCCCCGGGCTGGTCCTCCCGTACGAACGCCGCCACCTGCGCCACGCCGGGGCACTGTCCGAGCACGGCTTCGACCTCGGCCAACTCGATACGGAATCCCCGGATCTTCACCTGGTCGTCGGCCCGGCCGAGGAACACCAGACGCCCGTCCCGGTCCCAGCGCACCACATCGCCCGTCCGGTACATCCGGCCGCCACCGTCGTACGGGCACGCCACGAAGCGTTCCGCGGTCATGGCCGGGCGCCCCAGGTATTCGCGGGCCACGCCCCGGCCGGCTATGTACAACTCCCCGGCCACGCCCACCGGGACCGGGCGCAGAAAGCCGTCGAGGACGAAGACGCGCAGGCCGTCCCGGGGGCCGCCGATCGGCAGTACGGACGGCACCTTCGAGCCCGGAGCGATGGCGAACGTCGTGGCGCACAACGTGGTTTCCGTGGGGCCGTACATGTGGTGGATCACGGCGGCCGGGCACGCCTCGGCGACGCGGGCGACGGCTTCGGCGGGAACCACGTCGCCGCCCGCGAGGACGTGCCGGAGACCGGCGAAGCATTCCGGGGTCTCCTGCGCCAGGACGCGGAACAGCCCGGCGGTCACATGCACCGCCGTCAGGGAGTGGTCGTCGACGAGGCGGCTCAGGGTGTGGCCGTCAAGGTCCACCTCGGGCGCCACGACCACGCACCCGCCGTTCAGCAGCGGCACCCACAGCTCGAACGTCGACGCGTCGAAGGCATGCGGCGCATGGAAAAGCACGCGCCCGGTGCCGATGTCGTCCCAGCAGGAATCCAGCGCCAGGGCGGCGACACCGCCGTGGGTGGCCACGACTCCCTTGGGCACGCCGGTCGAACCGGAGGTGTACATCACGTACAAGGCCGACTCCGGCGATACCCGTACCGGCAGCTGGGCCGCCGGGAAGCCGCCGTCGGCCGCCTCCCGCGCCTCCGCCTCACCGACCACCAGGGCCGGAGCGGAATCGGCGAGCAGCCACCGCACCCGCTCCGCCGGGTACGAGGTGTCCACCGGCACGAACACCGCGCCCGCCTTCGCGATGCCGAGCAGCACGACGACCAGCTCCGCCGACCGGGGAAGCGTCACCGCGACCCGGTCGCCGGGCGCCACTCCCCTGCTGTGCAGATAGCGGGCGAACCGGTTCGCGCGCGCGTCCAGTTCGCCGTACGTCAGCGACACGTCGTCGGCCCGTACGGCGATCTCGGCCCGCGACCGCCGCACGGCCGCGTCGAACAGGCCGGGGACCGTGCGGTCCTCGACGGCGGCCGCTCCGGCGTTGACGCCGGAGACGAGGCGTTCCCGCTCCCCGGGGGCGAGGAGTTCGACCTCGCCGAGCCGCAGTTCCGGGTCGGCGGCGACCTGGTCGAGGACCGCGAGCAGCCGGGTGATCAGATGCCGGGCGCCGTCCGGGTCGAAGAGGTCGGTGGCGTACTCCAGGTAGCCGTCCAGGCCCGCGCCGCCGGTCCGCTCCGCCAGGCCGAGGGCGAGGTCGAACTCGACCGTCGCGGGCGGTACGGGGACCGGTGCCGCGGCGAGGCCGGGCAGGTCCCAGGCGGGGTGGAGGTCGTCCTCCATCACCAGCAGCACCTGGAACAGCGGGTGCCGGGCGGTCGAGCGGGCGGGTTTCAGGGCTTCCACGAGGTGCTCGAACGGGAGGTCCTGGTGGGCGTAGGCGGCGAGGTCGGTGTCCCGGGCGCGGGCCACCAGTTCCCGGAACGTCGGATCGCCCGCGGCGTCGGTGCGCAGGACCAGGGTGTTGAGGAAGAAGCCGACGACGTGGTGCAGGGACTCGTCGGTGCGGTCCGTGACGGGGGTGCCGAGCGGGATGTCGTCGCCCGCGCCGAGCCGGGACAGCAGCAGGACGACCGCGGCCTGGGCGACCGTGAACAGGGTGGCGTCGCAGTCGCGGGCGATCTCGCTCAGCCGCCGGTGCACCCGGGCGTCGACGGTGAACGGCAGGACGGCGCCGCGGTGGCTGGCCGTGGCGGGCCGGGGCCGGTCGGTGGGCAGGGCGATCTGGTCCGGCAGGCCGGCGAGGGTCTTGGTCCAGTGGGCGAGCTGCTCGTCGAGCAGGCCGTTGCGGCTGTCGAGGAGGTCGTGCTGCCAGAGGGTGTAGTCGGCGTACTGGACGGGCAGCGGCCGGAGGTCCGGCGTGCGGCCCGCGCTGCGCGCGGCGTACGCCGTCGAGAGGTCCCGGGCGAGGACGCCCATCGACCAGCCGTCGGCGGCGATGTGGTGCACGACCACGAGGAGGACGTGGGTGTCGTCGGGCAGCTGGAACAGCGTCGCCCGCCGGGGCGGTGCCGTGTCGAGGGCGAACCGGCGGCCGATGTGGTCGGCCAGGTCGGTGTCCAGGGCTTCTTCGGTGGTGGGGACTGTGCACAGGTCCTCGGCGCCGTCCCCGGCGTCCAGCACGAGCTGGTGGGGTACGCCGTCGCGCTCGGGAAACACCGTGCGCAGCGGCTCGTGGCGGGCGATCACGTCCGCCCAGGCGGCGCGCAGCGCGGGCAGGTCCAGGGCGCCGGTGAGGCGGACGGCCATGGCCATGTTGTAGGCGCCGCTGGTGTCCTCCAGCCGGTTCGCGAACCACATGCGCTGCTGCCCGAACGACAGCGGCAGGACATCGGGCCGCTCCGCCGGGACGACGGGCGGGCGGCCGGCGCCCAGTTCGTTCAGCCGTCCGGCCAGGCCCGCGACGGTGGGCGACTCGAACACCACGGTGATCGGGATCTCGACGCCCAGGGCGGCGCGGGCGCGGCTGGTCAGCCGCATGGCCAGGAGGGAGTCGCCGCCCAGGTCGAAGAACCGGTCGTCGATGCCGACCCGCTCCAGGCCGAGGACCTCGGCGAACAGGCGGCACAGGGTCTGCTCGTGCGGGGTGCGGGGCGCGCGGCCCGTGGTGGCCGCCGCGTAGTCGGGGGCGGGCAGCGCGGCCCGGTCGACCTTGCCGTTGGCGGTCAGCGGCAGCGCGTCGAGGGTGATGACGGTGGCGGGGATCATGTAGTCGGGAAGCCGGTCGGCGGCGAAGTCCCGGAGGCCGGCGGTGTCGCCGACGACGTACGCGACCAGCCGCTTGTCGCCGGGGCGGTCCTCCCGTACGACGACGGCCGCCTGCTCCACGCCGGGGGCCTGCCCGAGGACCGTCTCGATCTCGGCGGGCTCGATGCGGAAACCTCGGACCTTTACCTGGTCGTCGGCCCGGCGCAGGAAGACCAGGCGGCCGTCCCGGTCCCAGCGGACCAGGTCGCCGGTGCGGTACATGCGCCCGCCGCCGTACGGGCAGGCCACGAAGCGCTCCGCGGTCAGGGCGGGGCGGTTCAGGTAGCCGGGGGCCACGCCCCACCCCGCGACGTACAGTTCGCCGGTCACGCCGACCGGCACCGGGCGCAGGGCGCGGTCCAGGACGAAGACCCGTACGCCGTCGCGCGGGCGGCCGATGGGGAGGACCGCGGGCGCTCGCGTGCCGGGCGGGAGGGAGTGGGTGGTGGCGCAGAGGGTGATCTCCGTCGGGCCGTACAGGTGGTGCAGCGTGGCCTGCGGGCATGCCTCGGTGACCCGGGCGACGGCTTCGGGGGGCACCACGTCGCCGCCGGTCAGGACGTGGCGGAGACCGGCGAAGCACTCCGGGGTCTCCTGCGCCAGGACGCGGAACAGTCCGGCGGTGACGTGTACGGCCGTCAGCGCGTGGCCGGCGATAAGCCGGGCCAGCGTCGCGCCGTCCAGGTCCGCCGGCGGGGCCACCACCACGCAGCCGCCGTTGAGCAGCGGCACCCACAGTTCGAACGTCGAGGCGTCGAAGGCGTGCGGGGCGTGGAACAGGACGCGGCCGGTGCCGATGTCGCCCCAGCAGGTGTCGCGTGCGAGGGCCGCGACGCTGCCGTGGGTGGCCGTCACGCCCTTGGGCGCGCCGGTCGAGCCGGAGGTGTACATCACGTACAGGCCGGACTCCGGCGATGTCCGGGCCGGGAGCGGTGCGGGCGAGGAGTCGCGGAGGGCGTCCTCCTGTGCCGCTTCCGGGCCGCTGATCACCAGCGCGGGCGCGGAGTCCGCGAGGAGGTACCGCACCCGCTCGGGCGGGTAGGACGGGTCGACCGGTACGGCCACCGCGCCGGCCTTCGCGATGCCGAGGAGGGTGACGACCAGTTCAGCGGAGCGGGGCAGCAGGACGCCCACCCGGTCGCCGGGCGCCACTCCCCCGGTGCGCAGATACCGGGCGAAACGGTTCGCTCGCGCGTCCAGTCCGGCGTACGTGAGGGTGTCCGCGCCGCAGACGACGGCGGGCGCGTCCGGGGAGCGTCCGGCCACCTCCGCGAACCGGGCCGGCACGGTCGTGTCCGGCGGGGCCGGGCGGCCGGTGTTCACGTCGGTGAGCAGCCGCTCCCCTTCGCCGTCGAGCAGCGCCGCGACCCGGCTCACCGGCAGCGCCGGGTCCGCCGTCAGCTGGGCGAGGACCGCGGTGAGCCGGGCGGCGAGGGTGGCGGCCGTCTCCCGGTCGAAGAGTTCCGCGTTGTGCCAGAGCCCGCCCTCGATGCCGCGCGGCGCGCCGTCGGCGTCGTGCCGCTCGCTGAGGTTGAGGTAGAGGTCGAAGAGGCCGAACGTCAGGTCGTCCCTGGCGGCCTCGATGCCGACCCGCTCCGGTACGGCGGTCAGTCCGGCCAGGGCCCAGGCGGCGCCGGGCGCGTCCTCCATCACCAGCAGGACCTGGAAGAGCGGGTGCCGGGCCAGTGAGCGGTCGGGGTTCAGCACCGCTACGAGGTGTTCGAACGGGAGGTCCTGGTGTGCCTCGGCGGCCCGTTCCGTGGTGCGTACCCGCCGGAGCAGGTCGGTGAAGGCGGGGTCGTCGGTGAGGTCCGTACGCAGGACGAGGGTGTTGGCGGCGAAACCCACGAGCTCGTCGAGGGCGGGGTCGGTGCGGCCGTCGGCCGGGGAGCCGATGGGGATGTCCTCGCCCGCGCCCAGCCGCGAGAGCAGAACGGCCAGGGCGGCCCGTACCACCATGAGCGGTGTGGCGTCGCAGTCGCGGGCGAGCCTTAGGAGCGCCCGGTGGGTGTGCTCCGGGATGCGGACCGGGACGGAGCCGCCCTCGTGCCGGGGCTCGGCGGGGCGGGGCCGGTCGTAGGGAAGGTCGAGCTGGGCGGGCAGGTCCGCGAGGTTCCGCTGCCAGTAGGCGAGCTGGCGCCCGTACACGCTCTCCGGGTCCTGCTGTGCGCCGAGCAGTTCCTGCTGGCGCCGGGCAAATTCCGTGTACGCGATGGGCAGCGGCCCCCAGTCCGGCTGCCGCCCCCGCGAACGGGCGGTGTAGGCCCGGGACAGGTCGCGGGCCAGGATTTCCAGCGACCGGCCGTCCACGGCGATGTGGTGCACCACCAGCAGCAGCACGTGCTCGCGGGCGGACAGGACGTACAGCGTCGCCCTGCACGGCGGCTCGGACCGGAGGTCGAACTCCCGGCCCGCCTCGGCCGCGAGGGCCCCCGCCACCTCATCTTCGGTGACGCTGCGTGACGCGAGCCCGGCGGGCGGCTCGTCCAGGACCTGTTGCCGGGCCTCGCCGTCCGCCTCGGAGAAGACCGTGCGCAGCGCCTCGTGGCGCCCTACGACATCGGCCCAGGCCGCCTCCAGGGCCGGGCGGTCCAGCGCGCCGGTGAGCCGGACGGCCGTCGCCATCGTGTAGGCGGTGCCGGTGTTCTCCAGCCTGTTGACGAACCACATGCGCTGCTGGCCGGACGACAGCGCAATGCCTGTCGACTCCGTCCGGGCAGCGCGGATATTCCGGTTTCCGCGCACGCCGAGCTCCCCCCGTGAATTACAACGCCGCGCGGCCACAACTCTTTACGGGGCGCGCGGCGGCAGCTCTTGCGGCGAAGATACCCGTACGGTGGCGGCACCACGCACTGTCCAGCGATGCGGAAGTTTGACATCCAGAAAAGAAAAGCAGCGATCGGTTCAGGGTGCGACGGGAGGGAATTCGACGCGGATTTCCAGACCGCCGTCCGGCAGCGGTTCGGCGCGCAGCTCCGCGTCGTGGGCGGCCGCGATGGCGGCCACGATCGACAGGCCGATGCCCTGGCCCTCGTGGCCGCCGAGGCGAGTCGTCCGCAGCCGCTGGAACGGCTGGAAGATCAGCTCGATCTGGGACGGCAGGACCTCGGGCCCGGTGTTGCGCACCCACAGCGCGGGCCGGTTCCCGCGCAGACCCGTCCGGACCCGCACCCGGCCATCCGGCACGTTGTGGCGCACCGCGTTGTCGACCAGGTTGATGATCAGCCGTTCCAGCAGCGGCGGATCGCCCAGGACCGCGGCCGGCGCCAGCTCGCTGTCGATCCGTACGCCCGGCGGCCCGTCACCGGAGCGGGGCTGCTCCAGGTATTCGGCGGCCAGCGCCGCCAGGTCCGCCGGCACCCGCCGGTCCAGGCCGCGCTGGCTGCGCGCCAGCGTCAGCAGCGCCTCGATCAGCTTCTCCTGCCGGGCGTTGCTGCCCAGCACCCGTACGCACGTCTCACGCAGTTCGGCGGCGCTCGCGTCCGGGTCGGCGAGAGTGATCTCCAGCAGGCTGCGCTCGAAGGTGAGCGGGGTGCGCAGTTCGTGGGAGGCGTTGGCGACGAATCTGCGCTGCGCCTCGAACGCGCCCTCCAGATGGTCGAGCAGCGCGTCGAAGGTGTCGGCCAGGTCCTTGATCTCATCGGACGGGCCGGGCGCGCTCAGCCGCCGGTGCAGGTCGTTCGCCGAGATCGCCTTGGCGGTGTCGGCCATGGTCCGCAAGGGGCGCAGCGCCCGGCCGGCCATCACCCAGCCCAGCCACACCGACAGGAAGGTCAGCAGCGCCAGCGCTATGCCGGACGAGGTGAGCAGCTTTTCCAGGTAGTCGCTGCGCTGCTGTTGCAGCTGCTGTTCCAGGTCCACCGTCGGGGCCGGTACGCCGGTGGCGGCACCGAGGCCGCTCGGGGTCACGCTCGCGGCCGGCGGGTTGGGCGGCTCGACGCCGGACCACGGCGGCCGGCCCGCCACCAGCAGGTAGACCACGGTGAGCAGCAGCACTCCGGTGACGAGGAAGAGCGCCCCGTACAACAGGGTCAGCCGCAGCCGGATGGTCCAGCGGACCCTGGCGGGACGGCCGGGCGCGGGCCGGGCCGGACGCGGTACGCGGCGCATCCCCGGCACCCTCAGATCCGGTAGCCGGCCTGGGCGACGGTCTCGATGAGCGGCGGGTCGCCCAGCTTGCGGCGCAGCCGGCTCACGGTGACCTTGACCGTGTTGGTGAACGGGTCGGCGGCCTCGTCCCAGGCGCGCTCCAGCAGCTCTTCGGCGGAGACCACGCGCCCGCCCGCGGACAGCAGCAGTTCCAGGACGGCGAATTCCTTGGGGCTGAGGTCCAGGCGCTTGCCCGCCCGCAGCGCGGTGCGCTTGCCGGGGTCCAGCTTGAGGTCGGCGTGGCACAGCACCGGGGGCAGCGCGGGCTGGCTGCGGCGGCCCAGGGCGCGGATACGGGCGACGAGTTCGGCGAACGCGAACGGCTTGGGCAGATAGTCGTCGGCGCCGCCGGCCAGCCCCTCGACCCGGTCCTCGATGGTCGAGGCGGCGGTCAGCATCAGGACCCGCGCCGGGTACCCCTCGGTGACCAGCGTCTGGCACACCTCGTCGCCGTGGACGCCGGGCAGGTCGCGGTCCAGGACGACGACCTCGTACCGGTTGACCGAGGTGCGTTCCAGCGCGGCCGTGCCGTCCAGGGCGACGTCGACCGCCATCCCTTCCCGGCGCAGGCCCGCGGCCAGCGTCTCCGCGAGTTCGCGATGATCCTCCACCACCAGAATCCGCATGGCCCCCACCAGTCGGCTCGACTCCGTTGATCGTGACCTTGCTCGCGGGGCGGTTACAGCGGCGTAAGGGCGCCGGCCGGGGTTACAGGCGCCTAACACCCGGCGTTCCGTCGCGGTAACCGCCCGGTTGGTGAACTGGCTTCCAGACGTCCAGCGTCCCAGAGGAGTTGACATGTCGGCACCGTCCGAAGAGGAAACACCACGCAAGAAGAAGCGCAGGCTGCTCGCCGTCCCGCTGCTCGTCGCGGCCCTGGCGGCCGGCGGGACCGTGCTCGTGCTGCAGACCGGCTCGTCGTCCGCGGCGCCGGCCGCGTCGTCGGCGAAGATCGGCGCCGCGGCGGCCACGTCGTCGGCGTCGGCATCGAGCGGTACGGGCGGATCCGGCGCGGACGCCTCGACGCGGGAGCAGCAGGCCGAGGCGTTCACCCAGTGCATGCGGGACAACGGGGTCAAGGACTTCCCGGGCATCACGATCAAGGAGAACGGACAGCTCCAGCTGAAGGGCGGGAGCAACGTCAACCCGGTCTCCAAGGCGTACCGGGCGGCGGCCAAGACGTGTGCGTCGAAGCTGCCGGAGGGCAGCAAGAGCCTGCCCAAGGAGCCCACCGCGGTGACGCCCGAGACACCGTCGCTCGGTTTCACCTGCACCGAGGACTGCCCTTCGACGCCCAAGGCGCCGAGCCTGCCTTCTGATTTCTGACCTGTAGGGGGTACGTCCAACCGCCTCAATTGGGCGGTTGGACATTCCCGGCATGCCAGGAATCCACAAAATCCGAACCGGCACCACGACAAAATCCGACCTGTAACCGCCGCGTAACCGCCTGCCGGTCACCATGGAAGATTCGCACCCGCCCCGGTAATTCCGGACGGCGTTCGAATAACAGCCCCAATTCAGCTTCACGAGCATGACCCGGCGCCGAATTCGCCACCGCATCGGCCGCCGGGGACCGTGTGGCCCGCCGCGGCCGATCCCCCGTGCGCAGATGCGACGGCCGGGCGCCGCGCCCCGGTCCCCGGCGGTGCACCACCCCGCCCGGCCCGGGCCCGCCGGCCACCGGACGGCCCGCCCCCGGGCCGTCCGGTGGCCTCCCGACCGGAAACGTAATGTTTTCGTGGCAGAGCAGAACATAGGTACGGTGAGTCATCCCATAGGGTCGAGCGGTGATCGAACGTCGAAAAGGGGCACACGCCCGGACCACCGCAGCCGCTCCGGGCGGCCGATGGCCCGCCCTCCTCCTCCGGTGGTGGCGGGCCGGATACCTCCGCATACGCCGGCTCCGCCCGGCCTACCCACGCCCGGGACGCACCGGTTTTCGGCGCTGGATACCGTCCTGGCGCCAGTCGCTGGGCCTGGGCGGCTCCTTCGTCGGCATCCTGACGGGGATCCTCGCGATCATGTACGCACGGACCGAGATACCCGCCGACCTGAACGCCTTCGCCACCCAGCAGGACAACGTCTACTACTGGGCCGACGGCACCGAGATGGCCCGCACCGGCGACATCAACCGGCAGGACATGCCGCTCGACTCCGTCCCCGAGAAGGTCCGGTGGGCCGCGCTGGCCGCCGAGAACGAGACGTTCTACTCCGACAGCGGCATCTCGCCCAGCGGCATCATCCGGGCCGCCACCAGGATGGTCACCGGCGGTGACACCCAGGGCGGGTCCACCATCACCCAGCAGTACGTCAAGAACGCCTACCTCAACCAGGACCAGACGTTCACCCGCAAGCTCACCGAGGCGTTCATCGCGATCAAACTGGACAACAAGATGTCCAAGGACGAGATCCTCGAACGCTATCTGAACACCAGCTGGTACGGACGCGGCACCTACGGCATTCAGCGCGCCGCCCACGCCTACTACGGCAAGGACGCCTCGCAGCTGAACGTGAGCGAGGGCGCGTTCCTCGCCTCGCTGCTCAAGGGTGCGGCGCTGTACGACCCGGCGCTCGGCGCCGAGGCCCACAAGCGCGCGGTGGAGCGCTGGAACTGGGTCCTGGACCGGATGGTGGTCATCGGCAAGCTCTCCAAGGAGGAGCGGGACGGCTACACCCGCTTCCCCGAGCCGCAGGCCCCGCCCAAGCCCGCCGGGCTGACCGGGCAGAACGGCTACCTCGTGGAGACGGCCCGCGCCTACGTCGACGCGCACACCGAGATCTCCGAGAAGGACTTCGCCCTCGGCGGCTACCAGATCCACACCACCTTCGAGAAGCCCCGGATGACGGCGCTGGCCAAGGCGGTCGGCGCGGCGCGCGCCAAGCTCTCCCCGGACACCCGGCAGGCCGACCGCAATGTCCGCATCGGCGCGGCCTCGGTGACCACGGACGGACGGATCGTGGCGCTGTACGGCGGACCCGACTACCTCAAGCAGGGCTTCAACGACGCAAACTCCTCGGTGGTGCCGGCCGGCAGCGCCTTCACCCCGTTCGTCTACGCCGCGGCGCTGCGCGACGGCGTCGAGCGCGAGCGCGGCAAGCCCCGTACGCCCGTCACCCCGGCCACGGTCTACGACGGCAACAACAAGATCACGCTGCTCACCCCGGAGGGGCCGTACTGGGACCGCTCCGGCAAGATCGCCAAGGCGGAGAACGACGGCGGGAAGTCCTGGGGCAGGATCCCGCTGAAGAGCGCGGTCGCGAACTCCGTCAACACCGCGGTCATGCAGCTGGGCATGGACGTGGGCCTGGAGCGGGTGGGCAAGGTCGGTGTGCAGACCGGGCTGCTGGAGAGCAGCCTCGGCGAGAAGCTGCCGTCGTTCGCCCTCGGCACCGCCACGCCCAGCGCGATCCGGATGGCCGACGCGTACGCCACGTTCGCGGGCCGGGGCCGGCACAGCGAGCCGTACTCGGTCGGCAAGCTCGTGCGCAACGGCAGCAACGTGGCGATCGAGAAGCCGTCCGTCAAGCAGGTGCTGCCGCAGAACGTGGCGGGTGCCGTGGACGACGCGCTGCGCGAGGCGGTCGTCCGGGGCAGCGCCACCGCGGCCAAGGCGGCCGGTACCGGCGCGGCCGGCAAGACGGGCACCGCGCAGGACAACACGTCCGCCTGGTTCGTCGGCTATCGCGGCACCCTGTCGACCGCCGTCTCGCTGGCCCGCATCGATCCGCACAGCCAGGAGCTCCAGCCGCTGGACGGCATCGGCGGGCGGCACAAGGACATGGCCGGCAGCACGCTCCCGATCGACATCTGGACGCGCTACATGACCGCCCGCTGAGGGCCCGCGGCCGGTGCGTCCACCGGCCGCGTCCCGGTCCGCGGAGCTCTCAGGGGCTCCGCGGACCGCCGCGGTGGCTACTTCACCACCGACGACCAGTCCGTGATCTGCGCCGGGTCCAGTCCGCGCAGCCGCTCCAGGACCGCGGGGTCCTGGGCGTCCAGCCAGTCGGCCACCTGCTTGAAGGTGGCACAGCGCACCTCCTTCTTGGTGCACACCGCCTTCACCACGTCCTCGATGGCCTTCATGTAGATGCCGCCGTTCCAGTCCTCGAAGTGGTTGCCGATGAACAGCGGCGCGCGGCTCCCGTGGTAGACGCGGTTGAACCCGTTGAGATATCCGTCCCGGGTGAGTTTCCGCCACTGCTCGTACTTCGCCGGGTCACCCTTGGTGTTGTCGCCGGACTGGTTGTAGAGGAAGTTGAAGTCCATGGACAGGACCTGCTTCTCGCTCTTGGGATACGGCAGCAGCTGGAGCGGGAAATTCCATATGCCGTTCTTCTTCGACGGCCACACCTGGAAGTCGCCCGGCGAACTGGCGTCGTAGCGCCATTTGAAGTCCTTGGCGGCGGTGAGCAGGTTCTCCTGCCCCTCCAGGCACGGCGCGCGCCCGCCCACCAGCTCCTTCTCGTAGTCGAAGGGCAGCGGCGGCAGGTTCTTGTAGCCGGTGTTCGTCTTCCAGTTCTGGACGAAGGAATACGACTGCTGGATCTCGCTCTTCCACTCCGCGACGCTCCAGTCGCCGCCGCCCTTGGGCCCGCAGAAATGGCCGTTGAAGTGGGTACCTATCTCGTTGCCCTCCAGCCAGGCACTCCGGAGCTGGCGCAGGGTGTCCTTGATGTGCTCGTCCGTGGCGTAGGAAATCGCCGAGGCGCCCGGCTTGTGCTGCGGCGGCTTGTACATCGTCGCCTTGGATTTCGGCAGCAGATACGTACCGGTGAGGAAGTAGGTCATCTGGGCGTTGTGCTGTTTGGCGACCTCGCGGAAATGGGAGAAGAGGTGATCGCCCCCCTCCAGCGCGCCGTCCCAGGAGAACACCACGAACTGCGGGGGCTTCTCGCCGGGCTTGAGCTTCGTGGGCTTGGGCTGCTTCGGCTGCGGGCCGGTGTACGACGTCGAGCCGTCCCCGAGCACCCTGACCTTGCCGTCCCACTTCTCCTCGGGCTTCGGCGTCCCGTCCTTGCCCTTGCCGTCCTCCGGCGGGGCCGGCCGTGGCTGGGCGGAGTCCCGGGCCTGCCCCGCCGGCTGCTTCCCGTCCCCGCCCTGGTCGTCGGAGCCGCAGGCCGACAGGCCGAGGGCGAGCGCCGCCACGGTGACCAGAGCCGGCGTGCCGAGCACGCTCCTCTTCGACATATTCCTACCCCCTGGCACCAAAACACATGTTCTGGCGCAAGTATCACAGAGGCATCATGCTGCCCATCACCCCCCTGGTGCCGCATATCACGTCACCGGGGCGGCCGGGCGGCGGCATCTTCCCGCGCGCCGCCCGGCCCGGCCGTCAGGTGCGGTAGGCGTAGTAGACCGCGTCCGGGTAGGACGCGATGATGCTCGCCACCGACTTCCGGTAGGTGTTGGTCGAGTGGTACGTCAGGTACGGCACGCCGTAGCTGCTGCGGTACGTCGTCATCATGGAGTGGTCCTTGGACCCGTCACCGTCGAAGTCCATTTGCATGACGTCGCCGATGTCCATCTGGTAGACGTTCGACAAACTGGTCACGCGCTTGGAGTTCAGCGCGTACCAGGACCACTCGTTGACCCCGAGCCAGCTGTCGGACTGGCCGTTCGCGTCGTACCACCACTTGCGGTAGTCCGACGTGGCCCCGCCCTCGGGCTTCCAGCCGCCGGCCTTCAGGGCCTGGCTGAGGAAGTTGGTGCAGTCGCCGCCGTCCGCGTTGAACTTCCGGTACTGGGGGTTGTAGTTCCGCCAGTACTTCTCCGTGTACGCGGCCATCGCGGCGTAGTCGTACCCGCCGGTCAGCTGCTTGCGGGGCGTCGAGCGCCAGGGCCGGTCCGTCGAGGCCGGAGGCGCGCTGGGCATGGTGTTCCCGTCGTCCGCGACCGCCGCCGCCCGCAGCGCCGGGGCGTTGATCGCGCCGGGCCCGTCGTCCTTGGAGCGGATGCCCGTCAGCTCCCACGTCCCGCCCGGGACGGCGGTGAAGTCGAGCTCGTGGCGGGCCTTGAAGCCGGTGGTGCCCGGCTCGTCGCCGCGGATCTTCTTGTACGTGAGCGTGGTGCTCTCGGTCACCTCGACCGTGGCGCGCCGGCCGGTGAGCCGGGTGCCGTCCACGGTGACCTTGGTGTCGGCGGCGGTGTACGCCTCCCCGAGGGCGGCGAGCCGCTGCTTGCGGGCGCGGAGGGTGGCCACCCCGGCGTTCTCGGAGCGCGCCAGGCCCGCCGACAGGCGCACCTGCTTGCGGGGCAGCGGGGCTATCCGCCCGGAGCGGGTGTCGAGCAGCGCGGCCGTGCGCTGCGTCAGCAGGGCGTCGGCGGTGCGGCTGAACGTTTCTGCGGTGGCCTGGTCCACCCCGCCGGTGCGGGGGGCCGCCGCCGCGGGCACGGCGGGCAGCAGTACGGCCGCCGTGGCGACGGTGAGCACCGTGCCGACGGCGGATCTGAGGGTCGTTGATCTCACGAATTTTCCCCTTTACACCCCGGCCCACCCGGGCCGGGCAGGGAATCTTTACACAAACTCCTCAGAATTGGATCAGGCAGGAGGGCTCCGATGCCGTCGCCGCCCGGCGGGCGGGGCGGGGCAGGTGGCCCTACCGGCCGGCCGCCACCCGTCCCGGACCGCACACCCGCGCCCCTTCCCGACCGGCCCCGGCTCAGTCCGTCGCCGTACGCACCCAGGCCGTCGTCCACGGCGGCAGCTCGTCGCCGGTGACGGGCGCGGAGGACAGCAGCAGCGTGCCGGCGGGCAGCGGCCGTGGCGTGTCCGAGAGATTGGCCAGGCAGTGCCACCCGCCCGAGCGCCGGAAGTGCAGCAGTCCCCCGGCAACCGCCTCATCGTCGCCGACCCACTCCAGCGCTTCGTCCGCGAGCAGCCCCCGGCGCAAGTGCAGCGCCTTCCGGTACAGCTCCAAGGGCGCCGTCGGCCGCCCCTCCTGCGCCTCCACGGACAATTCGCCCCAGTACGGCGGCTGCGGCAGCCAGGACCCGCCGCTGCCGAAGCCGTACGAGCTGCCGGTACGCCGCCAGGGCAGCGGCACCCGGCAGCCGTCCCGGCCCTTCGACCGCCCCTGGCTACGGGTCCACACCGGGTCCTGCAAAGCGCCGCGGTCGAGGTCGGCGACTTCGGGCAGGCCCAGTTCCTCGCCCTGGTAGAGGTAACCGGCACCGGGCAGCGCCAGCATCAGCAGGGTCGCGGCGAGCGCCCGGCGCAGCCCGTACTCCCGGTCGAGGGGCGGCTGCCGCCCGTCGGAGAGCAGCCACGCCTCCGCGTCGCAGCCCTCCGGCAGGCCGTGCCGGGAAGCGTGCCGGATCACGTCGTGGTTGGAGAGCACCCAGGTCGCGGTGGCCCCGGCCGCCCGCGCGCCGGCCAGCGCGGTGTCGATGGAGGCGCGCAGTTCGCCCGCGTGCAGCGACGCCTCCAGGAAGTCGAAGTTGAACGCCTGGCCCAGCTCCTGGGGCGTGGCGTAGGCGGTGCGGCGGGAATTGCGTACCCACGCCTCGGCGACCGCGATCCGCGGCGGGTCGTATTCGTTGAAGACCGTGCGCCAGTCGCGGAAGATGTCGTGCACCTCGTCGCGGTCCCAGAAGGGGTGGCTGCCGTCCTCGGGCAGGTCCTGCGGGTCGTACGCCTCGACGGTGCCGATGTCGCGGAGCGGCGCGGCCAGGTCCTTGGCCAGGCCGTGCGCCACGTCGACCCGGAAGCCGTCCACCCCGCGGTCGGACCAGAAGCGCAGCGTCGCAAGGAACTCGGCGCGGACCTCGGGGTTGTCCCAGTTGAAGTCGGGCTGCTGCGCGGCGAAGAGATGCAGATACCACCAGCCGTCGGGCAGCCGGGTCCAGGCGGGACCGCCGAAGCACGACACCCAGTCGGTGGGCGGCAGTTCGCCGCGCACGCCCTTGCCCTCGCGGAAGACGTACCGCTCCCGCGCGGCGGAGCCGGGGCCGGACCGCAGCGCCTCCTGGAACCACCGGTGCTGGTCGGAGGAGTGGTTGGGCACGATGTCGACCATGACCTTCAGGCCCAGCCGGTGGGCCTCGGCGACCAGCGCGTCGAAGTCGTCGAGGGTGCCCAGGCGCGGATCGACATCGCGGTAGTCGGCCACGTCGTAACCGCCGTCGGCGAGTTGGGACGGATAGAAGGGACTGAGCCAGACGGCGTCCACCCCGAGGCCGGCGAGGTGGCCGAGCCGGGAGGTCACACCGGGCAGGTCGCCGATGCCGTCACCGTCGGAGTCGGCGAAGCTGCGCGGATACACCTGGTAGACGACGGCCTGCCGCCACCAGTGGCGGGTCTCCGCGGGACGGCCGGACCGGCCGGGGATTGCGTGGTGCTGTGCGGTCATGTGACTGCCTTTCAGCTTGCGGTACGGGGTGAGAGCACTCAGGGGCACAACGGCGTCGGCGCCCTTTCCGTCATCCCTTCCACTGCCCCGGAGGCCATGCCGGAGACCAGGGCACGGCGGAGGAGCATGGCCAGGACGCCGGTGGAGGCCGACTCGACGGCCGCGGAGGTGCTGGCCGCGCCCAGCCGGCTTGCGTCCGCGGTGGTCGCCGCCGCCGAGAGGCAGCCGCCCGGCTTTCGGGCGGGCCCCGGCCCCGCGACCTGGATTCGCCGGATGCCGGAGCCGATCGGCACGGTCGTCGGCAACAGCGTTCCGCGCTGACCGCGCATTCACGGCCAGGACGCCGCACAGTACGCTTTCCTGCCGACAGCGTGGCACAGCGCGGGGCTTCGCCGGGATGGTGAGGGGCCCGGACACGGACGACATCGGGAGCATGAACCCGTGGTCGTCTTCCAAGGGGGCGTTGACCTGTCATGGGGAAGTCTCACGTTCGGCCACGCCATGTGGGATCGGTGTACCTCGCACTGGCGGTCGCCGGGGCCGCGGGGGCGCTGTGGCTGGCGGACCGGTTCGCTCTCTCCATGGCACAGACGGCGGCCACGCTGCTGCCCACGGTCGCGGGGTCGTATCTCTCCTGGGCCTCGTTCCGTTCGAGCCGGCCGGCACCTTCTGCGGGGCCCTCACTTGAATGCCTCGCCGAACAACTGGCGGCGGCCGTGCGCATGCAGTGGGAGACCGAAGCCGGGGTGCGGGGGCTGTACGACCCCCGGCCGCTCACCGTGCCCTGGCGAGCGGCACCGGAGCACCTGGTGGAGGAGTGGAGGGAATTGCGGTGGCTCGCGGAGGCAGGCCGCGGCGAATCCACGCGGGCCGACTCGCTGCGCTGGGCACAGGGGCCGGCCGAACTGGCGGGCTGCGGCGGGCAGATACTCCAGGTCTTCCGGGACCAAGTGCCCACCGGGCGGCTCGTGGTCCTGGGGGAGCCCGGCTCGGGCAAGACCATGCTGCTGGTCCGGCTGTTGCTGGAACTGACCGAGCACCGCGACCCGGGCGCCTGCGTGCCGGTGCTGTTCCCCCTGTCCTCGTGGGACCCGTCACAGCAGGACCTGGAGTCCTGGCTGGCGCACCGGCTCACCCAGGATTTCGAAGAACTCGCGGCTCCCGGTCCGCAGACGTTCGGCAGCATGAGCCGCGCCCGGGCACTGCTGGCGCACCGGCTGATCCTGCCGCTGCTGGACGGCCTCGACGAACTGCCCGCCCGGGTCAGGGGGCAGGCCCTCGACCAGATCAACCGCGGGCTGCCGCTCGGCCGGGCCGTGGTCCTCTCCAGCCGTACGGCGGAATACCACCAGGCCGCCGCCCCCGCCGACGGGCTGCCGCGCAAGCTGGCCGGGGCAGCCGGGATCGAACTGCTCCCTCTGGCGGCGCGGGAGACGGCGGCGTACCTGCGCCGCGACGCCGGTGGGGCGGGGACACCCGCGGCACGCCGGTGGGACCGTGTGCTGCACGGATTGCGGGACGGCGGCCCCGTCGCCGATGCCCTGAGCACGCCGCTGACGGTTTTCCTGGCCCGCACCGTCTACAACCCCCGTACCGGAGAACCGCTGGAGGCGGTCCCCTCCCCCGACGAGCTGCTGGACGCCCCGGCGCTCACGAGCCGCGCAGCCGTGGAGGCGCACCTCTTCGCCGCGTTCGTCCCCGCGGCCTACCGCCCTCACCCGCGCGTTCCCTCTCCTTGGTCCGCCGGGGAAGCCGAGCGGGCACTGCGTTGGCTCGCCCGGCACGCGGAGCGCGTCCGGGCCGGCGGCGCCGACCTGGCCTGGTGGCAGCTGAGCCGCGCCGTCCCCCACTGGCTGCCGCCGGTGCTGATCGGGATACTGGCGGCGGCCTTGGAGCACGGCACGGCCTGGGTGATCGAACACAGCAACGGTCACTATGACATCGGCGGTCCTTCGGCGGGCACCGTGCCCTCGCAGGGGCTGCTCGCCGGGCTCATCGGCGGGCTCGCAGGGCGGCTCCCCGGCGGACTGACCGGCGCCTCGGTCAGTGTGGGGGGAATGCTGCTCCGCGACATGCCCATGTACAGCGATGTCTGGCCGGAGCTGCTGTGCGGCTTCGCCTACGGCTTCATCGGCGGTCTCATGGGGGAGCTCACGTCGACCCTGGCGGCGCGACGGGCGGGCGGCGAGCCGGGGTCCGGGCAGCGTCGGCGGACCCGGGCGTGGGGTGTGGCCCTTCTGGGGGGCGCGGTGGGAGCCGGATACGGATACGTCCACCTGCCGGGGTGGGCCATGATCGTCACTCTGGCCTGCCTGTTCGGGCTCGCAGGCGGCCTTGCGGCCGGCTACGCCGCACGTCCGGAGGAAGTCCCGCCGGCCGCGGGCGTCCGGTGGTCGTGGCACTGGGGCGGCCTCCTGATCGGGCTGGGAGGAGGACTGGCCGTCACCACGCCCGCCTTAGCGATGCATTTCTTGAGGGCCGACGACGAGACCTCCATGGGGCTCGCGATCGTGGGTGCGTTCACCGGCGCGATCGGGACCAACTTCCTGGGCTCCGCCGCCGGGGCAGGTGCCGTGGCCGTGTACTGCCTCGCGGGCAGCATCCCGTACGGCATCCGGGGAAAGGCGGCGGACCTCACCCAGGTTCCGGGCCCGGCGGCGCTCCTCGCCCGCGACCACCGCACGTCTTGGAGGATCGGCTGGATGACGGCCCTGGCGGTGGGAGTCGTGATCGGGCTGACGGTCTGGTGTGCATCTTTGCCGCAGCTGGTACCGGCCCCGGAGCTGAAGAGCTGGCGGGACATCGGGATCGAGTGGGTCGTGACCGCGCCCGAACTGGTGCAGGCACTGGTGACCGGTGCCTTGGTGGGGACAGTGGTCGGCCTCGCCGTTGCCTGGAACCAGACCGCCTGGGGCCCCTTCACCGTCGCGCGCGGCTACCTGGCCCTGCGGCGCCGGCTGCCCCGGCGTCTGATGGCCTTCCTCGCGGACGCCCATCAACACCGCGGGGTACTGCGGCAGGCCGGGGCCTTCTACCAGTTCCGGCACATCGAGCTGCAGAAACATCTCGCGGCGGGCGAGCCCGGCGGGAGGCGGCCGGTCCGGTGACGCGCCGACGGGCCGCAGCGACTCCTCGATCGTCCGCGGACATCCCGTCGGAGCCCCGCACTCCAGGCTTCGGGGCGGTCATTCTCTCCTCGGCCCCTGGTGTCCGCGCCCGTGCACACGCACCACGAACCGGGGGCGGTCCGGCGCGCGTGATGCCCGTACCCCCCCGATGGCGCGACACCGGACGACGGCCGGACGACGCCTCCGAGGCACCGGAAGGCCGCGCCCCGGCCCCACGTAATCTTGCCCGGACGACACACCGCCCCGCGCCCACCAGGGCACCACAGCGAGGAGTTGACCATGGGCGCACCGGACGCGCAGGACACCGCCAAGCGGCTGCGGGCCGTCTGCGAGGAACTGTCGGAGCGGTTCTACGAGCGGGACGACGTGGTGCGGACGCTGGTGGTGACGCTGCTGGCCGGGCGGCACTCGTTGGTACTCGGGCCGCCCGGGACGGCGAAGTCCGAACTGGCCCGGGAGCTCACCGGCCGGATCGACGGGGCCTCCTACTGGGAGATCCTGCTGTCCAAGTTCACCGCACCGACGCGGATGTTCGGGCCCATCGACGTCGCAGCGCTGGCCCGGGGCGAGTACCGCCAGGTCTACGACGGGCGCGCCACGACCGCGCACGTGGCGTTCATCGACGAGATATTCAAATGCTCGACGGCCGCGCTCAACGAGACGCTCGGCTACCTCAACGAGCGGATCTACCACCCCGAGAACGGCGGCGCGCCGGTCCGCTGCCCGCTGATCGGCGCCATCACGGCGAGCAACGAACTGCCCGGCGGGGAGGACGCGGCCGCGATCTACGACCGGCTGCTGGTGCGCATCGAGGTCGGGTACCTGGAAGACCCCTCGAACTTCGCCGCGCTGGTCCGCTCCGCCGTCAGCAGCCCGGCGGCACCGGCACGGACGACCGTCGAACTGGCCGCGTTGCAGCACGCCGTGACCGAAGCCGTCCCCGCGGTGGACGTGCCCGACGCGATCGTGGACGCCGTGTGTACGCTGCGCGCCGCCCTGCGCCGCAAGGAACTCGTCGCCTCGGACCGCCGCTGGCGGCAGGCGGTGGGGCTGCTCCAGGCGTCCGCGTACCTCGACGGCCGTCCGGCGGTCGCCGAAGCCGATCTGTCGGTGCTGACGCATGTGCTGTGGGACTCCCCCGCCCAGCGCCCGACCGTCGAACGCGAGGTGCTGCACCTGGTCAATCCCGACGCCAAGGAAGCGCTCGACCTGGCCGACACCATCGACGAGCTGGAGGCTCAGCTCGACGCCATGGCCGGGCAGTCCCGCGAGGCGCTGAGCGAGTGGGTCATCAAGAACGCCCACAACACGCTCGCCAGGGCGGGCAAGCGGCTGGAGCGGCTGCGCGCGGAGGCGGCGGGCGCCGGCCGCTCGACCACCGCCATCGAACGGGTCGCCGGCCGCCAGCGCGCCGTCCGCGCCCGGGTGCTCACCGAAGCCCTCGGCGTGGACGCGAGCACGGTGCAGGCCCAGCTCTGAACACGGCCGGCCGGGATACGGATATGAGCGGGACACCGAGCGGACTCGACGAGCCGGCGAACCGGGCCGGGACGTGGCTGGACCGGTCCCCCACCACTGCCGAGGGGCACACCGCGGCCGTGGTCGCGGACCCGTTCGAGCAGATCGCGTGGCGCGACACCTACGCGCAGTCGGCGGGGCTGCGTGAGCTGGCCGAGGAGCTGGCCGAACGCCACGACCACGCCGCCGACCTCTTGGCCGACGCGTTCCTGGCCGCCTACAAGGCCGGCCCCCGGCTGCGCGAGCGCGCGGAGATGGCCCCCTCCCGGCTGGTCAACCACCGGATCATCACCTTCCTGGTGGAGTCACCGGAGTTCGCCGAGCTGCACCGGGAGACGGTCGGCGACCCGTACGCCGCCGCCATGGCCGTACTCGCCCAGGCCACCGCGCTGCGCGACATGCTGGAGCGCTTCCGGCCTGCCCGGGAGCAGGCCGAGCGGGCGACGAAGGCCCGGCAGGACGCCGAAGGCGCGACGGCCGCGGTGGGCGCGGCGCTTCAGCAGGCCGCCGCCGGGGCCGGTGCGGACGGCACCGTACCGGCTCCGGCCGCCGAGGCCGTACGACGGGCGATCGACTCCGCCGAGGCCGCCGGCGCCGCCGCGCGACGGGCCGCCCGGGGCGCCGGGCAGGCCCTCGCGGCAACGGCCCCCGGCCTCCGCCCCACCGCGCGGAAGGCCGTGCCGAAGGCCACCGAAACCGTAGGGGAAGAGGCGGCGCTGATGCGGGCGTGGGGCGTCGGCCCCGGCGAGCTGGAGCGGCTGCCGTACGACGAGCGCGCCCGGCTCGCCGAGCGGCTGCGCACCAGCCGCCTCGCCCAGTGGGCCGAGCTGATCGGCCGCTTCCGGCAGATGGCCGACGGCGAACGCGCCCGCAAGGTCGAGAACGCCACCGGGGAGCTGATCGGCGTCACCCTCGGCAACGACCTCTCCCGCGTCATCCCCTCCGAGCTGGCCAACCTCGGCCTGCCCGAACTGCGCGCGGTGTTCGCCGCGCGCTACGCCGCCGGAGAGCTGATGCTCTACGACAGCCAGGGCGAGCAGACCACCGGCCGGGGCGCCGTCATCGCGTGCGTCGACACCTCGCACTCCATGTACATGGAAGGGCCCGGCGGAGGCACCCGCGAAGCATGGGCCAAGGCGTGCGCCCTCGCGCTACTGGACCAGGCCCGCCACGCGCAGCGCGACTTCGTCGGCATCCTCTTCTCCTCCGCCGGCCGACTACGGGTCTTCCGCTTCCCGGCCGGCGAGCCCGCCCCCACCGCCCGGGTGCTCGACTTCGCGGAAACCTTCCTCGGCGGCGGCACCAGCTACCAAAGCCCCCTGTCCGCGGCCGTCGAACTGCTGGAGGAGGAGTTCGACTCCGCCGCCCGTGCCCGCGGCGACATCGTCCTGCTCACCGACGACGAGTGCGACGTCACCGAGGCATGGAGGCGCGACTGGAACGCCGCCAAGCACCGCCTGGGCTTCCGCGTCTTCGGCGTGGCCATCGGCGCCCCCCGCGCCGCCGAGGCCGACTCGGTCCTGGACACGCTGAGCGACAACCTCCGCTCCGTGGAGGATTTCATGGATGTGCGGGTGGCGGCGGATCTGTTCCGGGTGATCTGAAAGCGCGGCGATCGGGAGGACAACTCGTTGCCTTGAGCACGACGTGAACGAAGTTGACACATAACCGTAGCTTTACTCCTCTTTGGCATCGCCTTGACCGTCAATTGCCGGTAACCTCCCGTCCGGTCGGTGCTTCCGATCATCATCTGTTCGCCGGTTCCCCAGGGACCGTTGAATGCCACCGGAGGATGCATGCCCCGCCGTATCACCACCGCAATAGCCTCGTGCACGCTGAGTCTCGGGGCCCTTGCCTCGGGTGCGGGCGTCGCCACCGCGGCTCCGTCGGCCGCCGTCGCCGCGCCACCGCTCCGGCCGGCGATCGACGCGCACGCCGCGGCCGTGGACCGGTGCAGCTACCAGGTGGTCCGCTCCGACGACTCCCGCTACGCCTACTCCGTGCGAGGTGTCGTCGCCGGCAGCGCCCGCGAGCTGCCGGTCCAGAAGGAGGACTTCGTGAGGTTCTCCGACGGCTGGCACAAGGTCGTCCAGATCGACGCGTGTTCGGGCGGGCAGGGCCCGGCTCCCGACACGCTCAGCGTCGTCGGCAAGCTGCAGAACCCGGAATACTACGAGCCGTCCGTGCCACGCACGATCCGCAGCGACGCCGTCAAGCCCGGACCCTCCTCGGTGATCCCGAAGGCGCCGGCGCTCACGTCCGTCACCCGGCTCGACGCGGCCACCGTCCGCGTCACCTGGGAACCCGCGCAGGGCAACCCGGACCAGGTCCTCCTGATGGAGCGCAAGCCCTTCTACAGCAGCGAGATCGACCTGTGGCACCCCTACACGTTCCAGCGCAACGCCCCGGCCGGAGCCACCTCGATGGACCGCAAGCTGGAGCGCGACCCCGGCATTCCCCCGGCGAGCCGGTCGCACGCCTACTGGATGCGCGTGATCAAGGGCGGCTTCGTCAGCGACCTCCGGGCCGAGAAGCCGACCACCGTGGAGCCGTAGCCGCCGACCGGCGCAGGCCACGCCTCCGCGAGGAAGACGAGGGGCCGCCGCTCACCTTCCAAGGGGCGGCGGCCCCGTTGGTTCCCATGGCGTACGGTCTCGCCGAGTCGCAGGCCGGCTTTCCGAGCCGAAGCTGTCCTGGCCGTGCGCAGAGCGGCACGATGGTGGGCGCCGCGTGTCCGGTTCGCCGACCTCGGGAGCGAAGGATGCTGGAGAAGTTCAGGGCGCAGGCTCGGGCGCGGGGAGCGGAACGGCGAACGCACGCCGACTACACCGGTGGCGTCTACGGTTCGCTGCTCGCCGCCTCCGTCGTGGTCGGGGCCAGTACGCTCGGAGCCTTCCCGAGGCTGGAGCTGGCGTTGCTGCTGCTGGCCACCGGGGTCGTCTTCTGGCTGGCGCACGTCCATGCCCAGCTCTTCGGCGCCCGCATGGCGCAGCGCACCCTGAACAGAGCGACCGTGCTGCACGTATGCCGTGAGGAGTGGCCCATCGTGGAGGCCGCCGTGCCGTCCACGATCGCCGTGCTGGTCAGTCCCCTGCTGGGCCTCGACGTCCAGGGCGCATCCTGGCTCGCCCTCGCCGTCGCGCTGATCAGCCAGATGGGCTGGGCGACCGCTGCTGCGCGGCGCTCTGGCGCCGTCTGGCGCCAAGTGGCCCTCACCGACGCGGTCAACCTCGTGATCGGTCTGCTGATCGTTGCCCTCAAGTTCGCGCTGAAGCACTGATCCCGGGGGCACGATGCGGCGGCCACCTCGGCCGAAAGCCTCCCGTACCCGCCTCGCGCCCGCTCCCTACGCCCCCTGCACGATCTGGATCAGATTGCCGCAGGTGTCGTCCAGCACCGCGGTGGTGACGCCGCCCATCTCCAGCGGCTCCTGGGTGAATTCCGTCCCGAGCTCGCGCAGCCGGTCGTACTCCGCGCGGACGTCGTCCACGGCGAAGGAGGCGGCCGGGATGCCGTCCTGGACCAGGGCCGTCTTGTACGGCGGGACCGCGGGGTGGCCGGAGGGCTCCAGCAGGAGTTCGGTGCCGTCGGGGGCGTCCGGGGAGACCAGGGTGAGCCAGCGGGCCTCGCCCATCGGGATGTCGTGCTTCTTCCGGAAGCCCAGGACGTCGGTGTAGAAGCACAGCGCCTTCTCCTGGTCGTCGACGAAGACGCTGGTGATGTAGATCTTCATGGGGTGCTCTCCGGTGCTTCGGGTCTGAGCCATCGGGTCACGATGTGCTCCAGAGGCCGGGTGTTCAGGTCGTGGAACTTGTAGCGGCCCTGGCGGCGCGTGGCGACCAGGCCGGCGGATTCCAGGACGGCCAGGTGCTGGCTGATCGCCTGTCGGGACAGGCTCAGGCCGTGTTTGGTCACCAGCCGCGCGCATATTTCGAACAAGGTCTGGCCGTTCCGTTCGGCCAGCTCGTCGAGGATGCGCCGACGGGTGGGGTCGGCCAGCGCCTTGAAGACATCCTCTGCCATGACCTCCACCATAGGCAAGTCGCGACTTGCCTATCAAGGCGGGTTACGCCGCACGGAGGGCGTGTGCGGCCCGCCCGGCACGATTACAGTCGGCGCTGTCCCGCCCGACGCCCGCACTCCGGAGCCGCTGATGACCACACCCCGGGACCTGTCGATCATCGCCGTCGAGGCGGGAGCCGGCCGCGCCGTGGAGCCGGGCGATCTGTCGCTCGCGCTCGCCGGGGCCGAGGTGATCGATCTGCTGGAGGCCGGTGCCCTCACGCTGGGCGGCGACCGCATCGTGCCCGGCGGGCAGAGGCCGCCGGGCGATCCCCTGCTGTCCGAGGCCGCCGCCGCGCTGGTGCAGCAGGAGCCCTACGAGTCGGTCGAGGACTGGCTGTGGCGCCGGGGCCGCGGCTTGTCGGAGGTCTATCGGCGCGTGCTCGTGGCGGAAGGGCACATCGCCCGGCGACGTCGCCGGTGGATTCCCGTGCGGGGCGGCCGGGTGGAGCCGGTCGACTCACCGGCCCGCCGTCACGCCGCCGACCGCTGGGCCTCGGGTGAGCCGGTCCTCGCCGCCCTCGCGGCCACCGCCGGGGTCCGTGACCGGGCGGCCGAGGGCGACGAGGCGCCCGGCATCGCCGACGACGCCGTGCTGACCGTGCTCGCCGCCGTCAACGAGGCGGTGGTGGAGCTGGAATCCGTACGCCAGCGGCGGACCGTGGAGAAGGCGGCCTTCGACAACATCTGGCGGGGCGCGTGAGGCCCGGAGGGCAGGCGGTCAGGCCGACAGGCGGTGGGTGCGTTCGAGTGTGGTGATCAGGTCGTTGTAGAGGCGGGTCATGGCGGGGTACGTCAGGACGGGCTCGGGGTTCCAGGGGGCGGTCTGGCCGGCGCGGACGGCCGGGAGGCTCTGCCAGACGCGGTTGGTGGCGAGTTGGTCGCGCTGGAGGCTGCTGGTGCGGACGTCCATGAGGATCAGGTCGGCGGGGTAGCGGTCGGCGTCCTCCCAGGAGAGCTTCTGCGCGTAGGCGCTGGTGCCCGTGGGCGGCACGACGACATCGAGGCCGAGCCCCTTGAGGTCGGGGAGGCCGGGCCATGCCTCGCGGGCCACGCGTAAGCCGTCCGGGTCTGCGGAGACGAACAGGACGCGCAGGCGGGAGCGGGCCCTGATGGTGTTCTTCAGGCGGCGGCGGGCGTCCTCGAAGGCCGTACGGTCACGGTCGCGGACCTCGCCGCCGAGCGCGTGGGCGAGCTGGGCGAAGCGGTAAACGGCGCGCGGGATCTCGGTGTGGTACACCTCCAGGCCGACGACCGGGGCCAACCGCCGCACGAAACCGAGGGCGTTGGGCTCTATCTGGTGCGCACCGAACTGGAGGGTGTCGACGACGAGGTCGGGGGCGAGCCTGCCGAGGACTTCGAGGTTGACCTGCCCCCAGGTGCGGCCGAGCAGCGTGGTCCGGTCCAGGTCGACGCCGCCCAGGATGGCGGTGTTGACGCCGCCCCCGCTGGTCTGGATTCCCCCGTACACGCCGACGGCCCGGATGCCGTACTCCCACAGGGCCGCCGCGGCGGTCGCGTACGCCACGACCGTACGGGGCCGCCGGGGCGCGCCGACGGACGTACGGGTGTCGTCGGTGAAGGCCCACCGCCGGGGCCCTTCGGGGCGGGCCGCGGCCGGCCGGGCGCAGCCCGCGCTCACCAGGCCCGCTCCCACGGCCGCCGCACCGGCCAGGAGCCGCCGCCGGCTCCACGGCGCACCGTCGGTGTGCAGCATGGCTGATCCTCTCTCGTCGGTTCGCACCACTTTCCCTCGGAGATCATGGACGGCCTTGCGAAGTTAGGCCAGCCTTTCCATAGTCCTGCTGTGGCACATGTACCGGAACAGATCACTCAGCCGCCGTCCCCGCCGGGGCAGGCGAATCCCGCTGCCCCGCCCAGACGTTGGCCGCACCGGCGGTTACGACTGGCCGCCGGGCTCGTGGTGGCGCTCGTCGTCCTGGCGGCGCTGGCCACGGCCGGCGTGATGATGGGCAGCAAACCGCTGTCCGCGCAGACGGTCGGGGACGCCCTGTTCCGTTTCGACCCGTCCGACACCGAGCACCTGGTGATCCGCTCGTTACGGCTGCCGCGTACCGCCGTCGGGCTGCTGGCGGGGGCGGCGCTCGGGCTGGCGGGCGCGGTGATGCAGGGCATCGCCCGCAACGCGCTGGCCGATCCCGGTGTGCTGGGCGTCAATTCGGGTGCGGCGCTCTTCGTGGTGGCCGGGATCAACTTCTTCGGGGTCACCTCGCTGTCCGGCTATGTGTGGTTCGGGCTGGCGGGCGCGGCCGTCTCCGCCGCGGTGGTGTACGCGGTGGGCTCGATGGGCGCGAGCGGGGCGACCCCGCTGAAGCTCGTCCTGGCCGGGACGGCGACGACCGCGGTCCTCACGTCGGCGACCCAGGCCGTACTGCTCCTGAACGTCAGCGCGTTCGACCAGTTCCGGTTCTGGCAGGTCGGGTCGCTGGCCGGGCGGGACGAGGCGGTGGCGTGGCAGGGGGCGCCGTTCGTGGCGGCCGGCGCGGTGCTGGCGCTGGCGCTGGGCCGGTCGCTCAACCTGCTGGCGCTGGGCGACGACACGGCCCGGGCGCTCGGGCAGCGTGTGGTGCGCGTACGCCTGGCCGCGGCGCTCGCGGTGGTGCTGCTGAGCGGCACGGCGACCGCGATGGCCGGGCCGATCGGGTTCGTGGGGCTGGCGGTGCCGCATGTGGCCCGCATGCTGACCGGCGCCGATCACCGCTGGCTGCTGCCCTATTCGATGGTGCTGGCGCCGGTGCTGGTGCTGCTGGCGGACCTTGTGGGGCGGCTGGTGATCCGGCCGACCGAGGTGCAGGTGGGCATCGTGACGGCGGCGATCGGCGCGCCGGTCCTCATCGCCATGGTGCGCAGCCGGAAGGGGGCGGCGCTGTGACGGCCGTGACCGTGCGGACCAGGAGCGTCCGCGGCGTCGTACGGCGGCGGCGCGCCCGGCCCGTGGTGGTCGTGCTGGCCCTGGCGGTGCTGCTGACCGCCGTCGCCCTGCTGGTGGTCGGCGACTTCGTCGTACCGCTGCCCGAGGTGATCGGTGCGATCACCGGCCGGGCGGACTGGAAGAGCCGGTTGTTCGTCCTCGACATCCGGCTCCCCCGCGTGCTGACCGGCCTGTTGGCCGGCCTGGGGTTCGGCATGTCGGGCGCGATCTTCCAGAGTCTGGTACGCAATCCGCTGGCCAGTCCGGACGTCATCGGCATCACCTCGGGTGCGAGCGCGGCGGCGGCGACCTGCATCGTGGCGCTGGGGCTCGGCGGTATGGCGGTCTCCGCCGGTGCGCTGGCCGGGGCGCTGGTCACCGCCGTGGCGATCTATCTGCTGTCGTGGCGCGGCGGGCTGTCCGGCCAGCGGCTGGTGCTCGTCGGGATCGGCGCGACGGCCCTGTTGTCCAGTCTGGTCTCGTACTTGATGACCAGCGCGGCGGTGTGGGACGCGCAGCAGGTGCTGATCTGGCTGACCGGCAGTCTCAGCGGCCGCACCTGGACGCACGCCACGACGCTGGCCTGCTGTCTGGTGCCGCTGGTCCTGGCGGCTGCCGCGCTGGCCCGTCCCCTGAACGTGCTGTGTCTCGGTGACGATCTGGCCCGGGGCCTGGGCCTCTGGGTCGAGCGGAGCCGGCTCGCGCTGCTGCTGACCGGGGTGGCGCTGGCGGCGACGGCCACCGCGGCGGCGGGCCCGGTGGCGTTCGTGGCGCTGGTCTCCGCGCCGGTCGCCCGCCGCCTGGTCCGCGACGGCGGGCCGGCCCTGGCGGCGTCGGCGCTGGTGGGGGCGCTGGTGACGCTGGTGTCCGACTTCGTCGCGGAACACGCCTTCACGCCGGTGGAGTTGCCGGTGGGCGTGGTCACGGGCGTGGTGGGCGGGCCGTACCTGCTGGTGCTGCTGGTGACGGCCAACCGGGCGGGTACGTCCGCGAGTCGCCGAGGAAGTCGACTTCTGAGGTGAGCGCCACGCCGGTGTGCCGCAGGACGGAGCGGTGCACGGTGCCGACGGCCTGCCCGAAGCTGGCCGCGCTCGCGCCCGACCGCGCGACCAGCGTGTAGTGCCGGGAGGAGACGCGGACGCCGTCGGCGACGGCCGCCCGCAGCCCGAAGCCGGCCCGGCGGATCAGCCAGCTGGCGCTGACCCGGGTCGAGCCGTCGGGGAAGGAGTTCAGCGGGGCACCGGCCGCGCGCAGCCGCGCCTGCTGCGCGCCGGTGACCTCGGGGCTCAGGAAAACGCTGCCGACCGTACGGTGGTCGATGCCGGAGTCCTCCAGCACCATGCCCTTGCCGCGGCGCACGGTCAGCACGGCCCGCGCGGCGTCCCGGAGCGGCACCCGGCTGCCCACCGGGACGTCCAGGACACCGGCGACGCTGCGGTACGTGATGGGCGCGCTCAGCCGGGACGGCCGCAGCGCGAGGACCAGGGTGAGCAGTGTCCAGCGGGTGGTTCCCTTGAACTTGCTGGTGCGGTGGCCCAGCGCGCATTCGGCGGCGGACAGGGTCACCGCGCGGCCCAGCTTCCAGTCCCACGCCCGTACCCGCACGAGGCAGTCGCCGATCTCCTGGCCATACGCGCCCACGTTCTGCACCGGGGTGGCGCCGACCGTGCCGGGGATGCCGCTGAGCATCTCCAGCCCGGACAGGCCCTCTTCGACGGTCGTCTCGACCAGGTCCCGCAGCGGGTGGCCGACCTGCGCCTCGACCAGGACCCGCCCGTCGGGCGCGGTCCCGCGCACCTCGACGCCGCGGGTCGCCAGACGCAGTACGGGGCGGCTGCTCCCCGCGTCGCTGACGAGGACGTTGCTGCCGTGCCCGAGGCAGAAGGGCGCGGTGCCGTACCGGTTCGCCCAGGCGACGACGGCGGGGAAGTCGGCGAGGTCCCTCAGTTCGGCGAGGGCGGCGGCCGGGCCTCCCAGGTGCAGCGTGGTCATCGGCGCCAGCGGTACTCCGTACGCGATGTGCAAAGTGTCCCTCCTCCAGACGCAACTGCCCGGTCCCGGTCCGGCCGGGCGGCACGGAGGTCCGGTGGGCGGGACGCGCTGCCGCGCCACCGGCCGCGCCGCGCCGCGGCGGGGACCGTACGGCACCGGCTCCCGCCGCGGCCCGCGCTCAGCCGCAGGAGGCCAGCCGGCGCGCCTCGTCGAGCACCTCCGCCGTGTCCTGGGCGACCTGCCGGGCCACCATCGCGTCGCAGCGCGCGAAGCGGCTGCGCAGCCGGGTCAGCCGGACGCGGGCGCGGTGCGAGGTGACCCGCTCCCAGAGCCCCAGCGCCTCCCAGGTCGCGGCCGCGGCGCCGTCCACGTCACCGTGCGCCAGCCGGGCCTCGGCCAGTGAGGTCCAGTGCAGCAGCCGGTTCAGCGGCTGGCTCTCGCCGAACAGCTCCAGCCCGCGCACCAGATGGCGTTCCGCCCATGCGGACCTGCCGACATCCAACCAGGACCGGCCCGCGTCGGCGACCAGTACGGCGGGGGTCACCCAGGACGCCCACGGCGCGGTACGGCACTCGCCGTCGGCCTCGATCAGCTCCTGGGCCTCGTCCAGGGCGCGGCGGCAGCCCACCGCGTCCCCGAGCGCGGCGTACGCCCTGGCCAGCCGGCTCGCCAGCAGCGCCTGTCCCGGCCCGGGGGCCTCGTCCTGGGTGCCCTTGCGGGCGATCTGGATCAGCCGCAGCGCCTCCCGGCCCTGGCCGCTCCAGGTGAACCGGTAGCTCAGACAGGAGATGACGTACGCGGCCAGCGCGCGGTCCCCGGCGATACGGGCGGAGCGCAGCGCGGCCAGGAGGTGGCGCTCGCTCTGGCCCGCCATGTCGAGGTCGGCGGCCATCCAGCCGACGACCTGGGCGAGTTCGGCGGCGGTGCGGTGCAGCCGCAGCCCGGTCGCGCGGCCGTAGCTGCACTCGGCGATGAGCTTGCGGGTCCACCGCAGCTCCTGCACCGCCCAATCCATGACCAGCTCTCCGGCGCGCTCGTCGCCGAGGCGGCGCAGCTGGGCGCTGCGGTCCTCCAGCACCGACAGGATGTGGGGGTCGACCTCCTCGCCGCGCAGCCGGCAGGTCATGGGCGGGTCGTTGCCCACCAGCCAGTCCACGGCGGTGGCGACCATGTCCTGCGCGGGCAGCGGGGCCGGCGCGGTGCCCGCGGAACGCTGCCGCGGAAGCGTTGCCTTTTCGGCCACCGGAGCCGGAAATCTGTCCGGCCAGAGATCACGGACCGTGACCGGCTCCCCGAGCTTTTCGGACAGAATTCTCGCCACGATTTCGGGAAGTTGGCGCCGTGGCAGGGAGCCTTTGAGCCAATTGTAGGGAGCCTTGTCGCTGATCGTGCCCCCGCCGCACACCCGGTTGATCTCGCGGGCGAGCCGGTCCGGGGACCAGGACAGTCTTTTCAGGCAGGCGGACAGCGTTACGGAGTCGCTCACGGCAGCCTCGCCCCGCCGCCTAATACGCGCATGCCCGGGAGAAACTGCCCGCTCTGCTCGTACCGGTCGGACATACCGCTGTGCACAAAACCCCTCCAGCGCTCGCGAACGAAGCACTGGGCAGCCTAACCGGAGGCCGACAGGCGCAGATCACCACCAGCAGAAAATTATCGCAAAGTCGCTTTGCGTTATGCGCACGGCAATCCCGGCGCCAACCGAAAGTGTGCTATAGGGCCAGGGCTTCGTCTCCTTCCGTGCGGGGCGCGGCCGCGGGCGCCTGCCCCGGACGCGGCGCGAGCAGCCGCCGGTACAGCAGGATCCCGGCGCCCAGGACGGCGGCGGCGAACACGAAGGGCGCGCCGAAGGACCCGGTGACCTCCGCCAGCCAGCCGGTGAACACCACACCCGTCGTGGTGGCGGCGGCGTTGGCGAAGTTCATCAGCCCGCCGGCCGTGCCCACCGCGCCGGGCGGCGCGAGCAGGCCGGGCAGGCTCCAGGCCGCCGGGGCCGCGACCGCGAGCCCGCCGAGGGAGAGCGCCATCCAGCCCATGGCGGCCGGGCCGCTGGACGCCGTGCCCGCGAAGCCGACGGTCGCGCCCACCGCGAGGCCGCAGGTCAGCACGGTCCTGCGGACCTTCATCGGGTCGCGTCCGCCCCGTACGAGACGGTCGGCCAGCCAGCCGCCGAGGGCGAGTTCGACGACGGTGGCCACGATCCAGGGGACCGCCGAGTACAGGCCGGAGCCCAGGGTGCGGGTGCCGAACTGCCGCTGGAAGAACTCCGGCATCCAGGTCAGGACGACGTTGATGGCGTAGCCGTAGCAGGCGAAGCCGAGCGCCATCGTCCACAGGCGGCCGGAGCGCAGCACCGGGCGCAGGACGGAGCCGCGCGGCCGGTCGGTGACGCGCGCGCCGCCGGCCGCCAGGTGCGCGCGCTCGGCGGCGCCCAGCCGGGGGTGTTCGGCCGGGTCCCGGTAGCGCCACCACCACACGGCGGCGAACAGCAGGCTGAGCACGCCGGTGAACTGGAATCCGGCGCGCCAGCCCCAGGTGCTGACCACGAGGGCGAGCACCGGCAGCCCGATGACGTTGGCCAGTTTCGTGGCCCCGTCGAAGAGGGCGGTGGCGCGGCCGCGTTCGGCGGTGGGGAACCAGGTGGCGGTGGCCTTCGCGGCGCTGAGCATGAAGGGCCCCTCGGCGATACCCAGCAGCAGCCGCGAAACGATGATCAGGCCGAGGCCCCCGGCAACCGCGAGCAGCAGACTGGCCACACCCCACAGCGTCACCGCGACGCGGTTGAGCCACTTGACGCCGATCCGGTCCACCAGCGCGCCGGCCGGCAGCTGGACCAGCCCGTAGGACCAGCTGAACGCCGCGAGGACGACGCCCAGCCGGCTCAGGCTCCACCCGAACTCGTCGGCCAGCTGCGGCGCCGCGACGGACAGCACCGTACGGTCCGCGAAGTTGACCAGCAGGCCGCCCGCCAGGAGGGCGCCGATGCCCCACCGGGCGCGTCCGAGGGAAGACACCGGGCCCCTCTCACCTGCCGCCGGTGGCGCACAGGACGATGTTGGCGCGGAACAGCCGGCGGGGTTCCTCCTGCCGGATCTGCCGCACGCCGACCAAACCGTGGTAGGCGCCGCCGGTGCCGACCGCGTGCAGGCTCTGCCACTGGCCGGACCACACGGCGGTGGAGTCCATCCAGCCGGACGTGACGACCGTGCCGTCCGGGAACTCGATCTCCTCGCGGTAGTAGGACAGCACATGGCCGTCCCGGGGGTGTTCGAACACCTTCCAGCCGCCGCCGGTGATGGTGCCCACGGTGGTCCCGTGGGCGTCGGTGAGGCGGTCCACGTGGGTGTTCCGGTCGCCGACCGTGGGTCCCGCCGCGGTGGCAACGTGGAAGGTGATGTCCGCGTGCTCGGCGAGCCCGGTCCGTACGACGCACCCCGTGCCGCTCTTGGTCTGCCCGACGTCCGGCAGCGGGCCGTCGAGGGCGGTCAGGCACTGCGGGCACATCGCGGGAATGCCGGGGACCGGCAGCGGACTGGGGGTGGAGGTCATATCTCCCTCGTTTCACGGGTCGGTCGGGCAGGTATTTCCGCCGGGGCGGCCGGTATTCAGCCGGCGCCCGAGGCACCGAGAAATATAAGAGCGCCGCGCCTCCGAATTCACTAGAACCGCCCGGCACCGGTGGTCCGGCGAGTACGGGAGCTCCGCCGGCCGGGACGAACAGCGTTCCGGACGCCGGGAAGGCACATTCTCGGCACCACTCGGGAAAGGGACCGGCGAACCCGTCGCAAATGCTGTGCCGGACCCTTTCCCCTGTCAACCGTTCGATGTCGGGCGAGAATACGCGAAGCGGAAATGTGGTCAGTGGTTCACACCGTGCCCCCGACCTCCTGGGGTGTACGCCCCCGGATTCCGAGGAGCCACATCGCGGCGAGTCCGGCGGCCAGGGTGATGACGCCCGCGAGGAGGAATACGGCGTCCAGTCCGTCGGCGTACGCCGTGGCCGGGGCCGGGCCGCTGTCCGGCACGTACTGGTGGAAGACGGTGCCCAGGAGCGCGATGCCCAGGGCGAGGCCGAGCTGGCGTGCGCTGTTGGCGGCCGCGGCGGCGACGCCGCTGTGCGCGGCGGGCGCGGCAGACATGGCGACGGCCGGCAGGACCGGCGAGACCAGTCCCGCGCCCACGCCGGTGATCACCAGTCCGGGGAGCAGCGCCGGCCAGGACGAGCCGGGCCCCACCGTCAGCAGCGCGAGGTTGCCCACGCCGACGACCACGGAGCCGCCGCCGAGGGTCCAGCGGGCGGGAATGCGGTGCAGGGCGCTGCCGACCAGGGCGGAGGTGGCGAAGAAGGCCGCCGGCTGGACGGTGATGACCAGGGAGGTGGCGAAGGAGCTGAGTCCCACGCCGTTCTGGAGCCAGAGGGAGAGCACCGGCAGGAAGCCGAACGCGGCCAAATAGTAGCCGCAGGCGGCGAGGAGCATGCCGTCGAAGGCGGGCTTGCGGAACAGTTCCAGCGGGAGCATCGGGTGGGTGGCGGCCCGCTCGACCAGGACGAAGACGACGAGCAGGACGGCGCCGACGGCGAAGCCGAGCAGGGTGGTGGTGTCCGTCCAGCCCGCCTCGCCGCCGCGGATGAAGCCGAAGGTGATGCCGATCGCGGCCAGGGTGAAGGTCGCGATGCCCGGCCAGTCGATGCGGGTCGGCCGGCTGGCGTCGTTGACCAGGACCTTCAGCGACAGGGCGATGGTGGCGGCGCAGACCGGCACGGCGCCGTAGAAGATCCACTGCCAGGACAGGAACTGGGTGAGCATGCCGCCCGCGACGTTCCCGATGCCGGCCGCGGCGCCCGCGACCGCGCCCCAGACGGCGAACGCCTTGGCCCGGTCGCGGCCGGTGTAGGTCAGGCCGATCAGCGGCAGCAGCGTGGCGAACATCGCGGCGCCCGCGACGCCCTGGACCGCGCGGGCGGCGATCAGCACCCCGACGTCCGGGGCGAGGCCGCAGGCGAGGGTGGCGGCGGTGAAGACGGTCAGACCGAGGACGTAAAGGCGCTTGCGCCCCAGGTTGTCGCCGAGGGAGCCCATGCCGAGCAGCAGTCCGGCGAGGGCGAGGGTGTAGACGTCGACGATCCACTGGAGCGATCCGAAGCCCGCGTGCAGGTCTCGCGCCATCTGCGGCAGCGCCACCGTCACGATCGTCGCGTAGACGAGGAGCATGAAGGTGCCCAGGCACGTGGCGACCAGGGGGAGCCACTTGCCGGGGGCGGGGCGGGGGGTTGCGGGGGTCTGTGCGGGCGCGGGTGCCGGGGGTGCTTCTCCGACGGCAACGGGGCGCCCGTCGGCCAGTGGTGAATCCATGGGATCACTCTGCTGTAATGGTCTTATGCAGCTGAACCCTTACGGGGAGGACCCCGTCCGCTTCGTGACCGACCTCACCAACTCCCCGCCCGCCAGCGCCTCGGAGCTGGCCGAACGCTGCGAGGCGGCGGGCATGGTGCTCGACCGGCCCGCCACGGACGACGACCTCGCCGAGGTGCTGGACTACCTCGCCCGCTGGGCGGAGGTCGTCGACGCCCCCACGGACGAGCGGCGCGCCGCCCTGCTCAACACGCTGCTCGCCGACGCGTCCACCCACCCCCGGCTGACCGACCACGCCGACGGCGGCTGGCACATCCACTACCGCGAGGACGACCTCGGGGCCGCGGGCATCCTGCGGGCGGTGGCCAGCGTCGGCACCGCGCTGCACCTGACCGGCCTGGGCATGCACCGGCTGGGCCGCTGCGCGCTGGCCGAATGCCCCAACGCCTACGCGGACTTCACCCGCGCCGGGCGCCAGCGGTACTGCTCGCACGCCTGCGCCAACCGCGACGCGGTGCGCCGCCACCGCGCCAAGCGCGCGGCCTGAGAAAGCCCCGGCGGGCGGCGGCACCGACATCGCCGCCGCCCGCCGGGGCCCGTCCGGGGTTCCTCAGTTCCCCCGCCCGTCCAGCACGGCCGCCAGCCGGGCCGGCGTGGCGTGCGTGAGCACATCGCGTACGGACACCTGCGTCCGCAGCACCTCGGCCAGGCGATTGGCGATGCGGGTGGCGAGCAGCGAGTGTCCGCCGAGTTCGAAGAAGTCGTCCTGTACGCCGACGGGTTCGTACTCCAGGAACTCCTCCCACACCGCGACGACTTGCTTCTCCGTTTCGCTGTCCGGGGCAGCGTACGCCGTCCGCAGCCCGCCGGGCCGGGCCGTCCGCGCCTGCGCCCGCTCGGGGTGCCACACCTCCGAAGTGCCCGCCGTCCGCTGTCCGCCGCGCGGCTCGATCCAGTACCGCTCGCGGGCGAACGGATATCCCGGCAGCGCGACCCGCCGCCGCGGAACCCGGTGCAGCGCGCGCCAGTCCACCTCCGCTCCCGCGAGCCACAGGTCGCCGACGCCGGAGAGCAGGGTGACCCGCTCGCTCTCCGCCTCCGTGGGCCGCGGCATCGTACGCACGACGGTCAGCCCCTTCCGCGCGCCGAGCGCCGCTCTGGCCAGCGAGGACAGCGTGGCGCCCGGCCCGACCTCGACCAGGGCGCAGCGGCCGGCGGGCAAGGCGGTGCGCAGCGCGTCGGCGAACCGTACGGGGCGGCGGATGTGTTCGCCCCAGTAGGCGGGGTCGGTGGCCTGCTCCGCGGTGATGGCCGCGCCCGTGACGCCGGAGGCGAACGGCAGCCGTGGCGCCGCCGGGCGCGCGGTCCGTACGGCGTCGGTGAACGGCGCGACGGCCGGTTCCATCATCGGGGAGTGGAAGGCGTGCGAGGTGTGCAGCGGCCGGGCGGAGACGCCCTCGGCGGCGAGGCGCCCTGCCAGTTCGTCGACGAGCGGTTCGGGGCCCGAAGCCACGCACAGTTCGGGCGCGTTGACGGCCGCGATGTCCACACCGTCCACGAGCAGTTCGCGCACCCGCTCCTCCGTGGCCTGTACCGACAGCATCGCCCCGGCCGGGCGTGCGGCCATCAGTCGGCCGCGCAGCGCCACCAGCCGCAGCGCCTCCTCGACGGTGAACACGCCCGCGAGGCAGGCGGCGACGTACTCCCCGAGGCTGTGGCCGACCATGCCGTCCGGCGCGATGCCCCAGGAGCCCAGCAGCCGGGCGAGCGCGTACTCGACGGTGAACAGCGCGGGCTGCGCCACCTCGGTCGCTGTCAGCCGCTCCGCCGGAGCATCCCGGCACAGCAGCAATTCCCTTACGTCAAAGCCCATTTCGTCGCGCAGCGCATCGGCGCAGTGGTCGAGGTGTTCGGCGAAGACCGGCTCCGCGGCGTGCAGTTCGCTGCCCATGCCCGGGTACTGGGCCCCCTGTCCGGGGAACAGGAACACCGTCTTGAGCCGTCCGGTGCCGCTCTCCCCCGTGTGCTCCGCGTATGTCCCGTTCCCCGTACGGAGGAGGGTGCGGCGGTGGCGCATCGGTGACCGGCCGGTCTGCAGGGTGTAGGCCGTGTCCGCGAGGTCCGGTGCGCCGGGCTCCGCGAGCCGGGCGGTCAGCCGCCGCGTCGCGGTGTCCAGGGCCTCGGGGCTCTTCGCCGAGAGTACGAGCAGCTGCGGTCCATCGGCCGCGCCTCCGCCGTCGGCAGCCTTCGTGGGCCGCGGCGCCTCCTCCAGGATCACGTGCGCGTTGGTCCCGCCGATCCCGAAGGCGCTGACCCCGATACGGCGCGGGAACTCCGCCGCATTCCAGGCGCGCAGCGCCGCATCGACCCGGAACGGCGTCGCCGCGAAGTCGATCCGCGGATTGGGCTCGGCGAAATGCACCGTGGGCGCGAGTTGCCGGTGGCGCAGCTGGAGGACCGCCTTGATGAATCCGGCGATGCCCGCCGCCGACTCCAGGTGCCCGACGTTGCCCTTGACCGACCCGACGGAGCAGAAGCCGCTGTCGTCGGTGGTGTCCCGGAACGCCCGGGTGAGCGCCTTGATCTCGATCGGGTCGCCGATCGGGGTGGCCGTGCCGTGCGCCTCGACGGCCGTGACGCTGCGCGCGGGCACGCCCGCGACCCGCAGCGCCTCGCGGACCACCCGCTCCTGTCCGGCGACCCCGGGCGCGGTGAAGCCGACCTTGTCCGTACCGTCGTTGTTGACGGCGGACCCCTTGACGACGGCCAGCACGCGGTCGCCGTCGGCCAGCGCGTCGGCCAGCCGCTTGAGGACGACGACGCCCACGCCGTTGCCGAAGACGGTGCCGGCGCCGCGCGCGTCGAACGGGCGGCAGTGGCCGTCCGGGGAGTGCACCATGCCGCGCTCGGCGAGGTGGCCCGCGCGCTGCGGCACCCGGACGCAGACCCCGCCGGCGAGCACCACGTCGCACTCGTCCACGAGCAGCGCCTTGATGCCCTCGTGCACGGCGACCAGCGAGGTCGAGCATGCGGTCTGCACGCTGACCGCGGGCCCGGTGAAGCCGAGGCGGTGCGCGGTGCGGGTGGCGAGGTAGTCCTTGTCGTTGTGGATCTGCTGCTCGAACACGTCCGCGTCGAGCACGATGCGCCGGTCGCCGAGCAGGTTCGACATCCAGTACGCGGGCATGTTGGCCCCGGCGAAGATGCCGCCGCGGCGGACCGACGCCGGGTCCAGGGCGGCGTCCTCCAGGGCGTGCCAGGAGCACTCCAGGAAGAGCCGCTGCTGCGGGTCGAGCAGGGCTGCCTCGCGCGCGCTGAAGCCGAAGAACCGGGCGTCGAACAGGTCATGGCCGTCAAGGAGCGAGGCGACACGTACGTAATCGTCCCTTTCGAACAGCTCCCGCTCGATGCCCTCGGCCAGCAGGTCGTCCTCACTCAGCGCGGTGATCGACTCCACGCCGTCGCGCAGATTCGCCCAGAACGCGTCGAGGTCCGGGGCACCGGGGAAGCGCCCCGCCATCCCGATGACCGCGACGTCCCGGGAGGCGGGCGTCATCGGGCGGCCCCGGGCGCGGGCCGTGCGGGCACCGGGGTCAGCGCGTGCCGGGCGATGTCGTACGACGTGCCGCCGTCCAGGGCGAGTTCGGCGCAGATGCGGCCGAAGAGCGGGACGAGTTTGAACGCCCAGCCGGCGACGGAGACGACCACGTTCTCACCGCCGTCGACCAGGCCCGCGGCGGTGCCCAGGTAGAACTGCCGCGACGGGTCGCCGGGCAGCACGGCGAGGCAGGTGGAGGTGCCGGTGGGCTCCGGGTCGACCCACGGCATGTGCGCGCGCACCCAGTCGGTGACCCGCTCGACGTGCCGCGGGTCCGGCACACCGGTGGCCCGGCTCGCGTGCTCCAGGGCATTGACCTCGAAGTCCGGGCCGAGGCGCACCTCGTCGGAGGTGGACCAGGGGTTGGGCGGGAAGCCGTAGAAGAGGTTGGTGTCCTCCTCGGTGGGCTTCTGGAAGGCGAACCAGAACGGCCGTTGCACGGAGGCGTCCCGCTGCCGCAGGGTGACCAGCGCCATCTCGTACGCGTGCAGGTCCAGCGCGCCGCCGCCCCAGGGGGTGATGAGGTCGTTGGCCTGGGAGCCGTTGGCGAGGACGACCTTGGCGGCCCGGTAGGCGGCCCGGTCGGTGCGGACCGTCACCCCGTCGCGGTCCGGCGTGGTCTCCAGTACGGCCTCGTTGCCGCGCAGCACCGCGCCGTGCTCCTGGGAGAGCTGGAACAGCGCGGCGAGGGTGCCCCGTACGTCGATGGCGCCGCCGTTGCGCTGGAGGAACCCTTCGAAGTGGCCGGGCAGCCCGGTGAAGCCGTAGCGCTTCTCGATGTCCCGGGCGGTCAGCCATTCGTACGCGACGGACAGCTCGTCCATGGCCCGCGCGGTGTCCGCGATGTGCCCCTCGTTGGTCTCCACCTCGACGTCGCCGAACCACAGGCTGCCCAGCTCGTGGATCAGTTTGCGGCCGGTCAGCCGCTCCAGCTCCGCCCACATCGGGCGGGTCCGGAGGGTCAGCGCGAAGATGTCCTTCTGGGTGTACTGCACCCGCCAGTGGCGTTCGGCGCCGCTCGATCCGGAGCGCTCGTTCAGGAAGCCGTACTGGTCCAGTACGAGGACCCGGTGCCCGCCGCGCCGGGCCGCGTGCCAGGCGGTGGACAGGCCGATCGGCCCGCCGCCGACGACGATCAGGTCATAGGTCTCGATGCCGCTCATGGACACTGCTCCTTAGGTGTACTGCCCGGTGGCATGCGGAAGCGCTCCGGCGAGCGCGGAGATCACGGCCTGCCGGCCGTCCCGGAGGTAGAAGTGACCGCCGGGGAAGCACAGCTGCTCGAAGGGTCCGGTGGTGAAGTCGCGCCAGCGGGCGACGTCCTCCGGGGAGACCGCCGGGTCGTCGCGCCCGCACAGGGCGGTCAGCGCGGCGGTGACGGGCTCGCCGTCGAAGGGCTCGTAGCCGTCCAGCATCCGGTAGTCGGCGCGCGTCAACGCGGCGACGAACGCCTTGAGTTCGGGGCTGCGGCGGATGTCGGAGACGGCACCGCCGAGCCGTTCCACCACCTCCAGGACCCCGTCGTCGTCCCGTTCGTGGACGTCCTGGGGCGGCAGCTCGCCGGGCGCGTACTGGCCGGAGACGACCAGCCGCTCCGGTCCCGGCAGGCCCAGCCGCTCCCAGTGGCGGGCCACTTCGTAGGCGATCAGGGCGCCCATGCTGTGCCCGAAGAAGGTGACCGGGGCGCCGTCGAGTTCGGCCGTCAACGGGGCGGAGATGCCCTCCACGACCTCCTCCACGGTCTCGGCGAAGGGCTCCTGGAGCCGGTCCTCGCGGCCGGGGTACTGGATCACCAGCAGCTCCGTGGCCGGCGGCAGCGTGTCCCGCCACGGCCGGAAGAAGGAGGCGCCGCCGCCCGCGTGCGGGAAGCAGACCAGGTGGTGGGCGGCGGGCTCGGCGCCGGGGAGGCGTTTGACCCAGGCGGAGCGGGCCGTGTCGCTCATCGCGTGCGTGCTCCTTGCGGTGGTGGGGTGGGGTACGGACGGCGGGCGGTCCGGGTCACGTCCCGGCGGCGAGCCGGGCGGCGATGTCCTTGCGCAGCGCGGCCTTGTCGATCTTCCCGATGCCGGTCAGCGGCAGCACGGCCACGATCTCCAGCCGTTCGGGGAACTTGTAGCGGGCCAGCCCCCGGTCCTCCAGGAACCGCCGTACCGCGCGCAGGTCCAGCTCCTCCCCCGCTTCCGCCGCACCGGCGGCGGGCACCGCGTAGAGGCAGACCGCCTCGCCGTACAGCGGGTGCGGCATGGCGACACCGGCCACGTCGGCGATGGCCGGGTGCTGCCGGGCGACCTGTTCCAGCTCCTCGGCGGAGATCTTCTCGCCGCCGCGGTTGATGACGTCCCGCACCCGGCCCTCGACCAGGACGTTGCCCCGCGCGTCGAGGCGGACCAGGTCGCCGGTGCGGTAGAAGCCGTCCGCGGTGAAGGAGGAGGCCGTGGCGTCGGCGTTCCCGTAGTAGCCGGCGACGGTGTACGGGCCGCGGGTCAGCAGCTCCCCCATCTCCCCGGCCGCCACCTCGGCGCCGTCCGCATCCACGACCCGGACCTCGTCCAGGGGCGAGGCGGGGGCGCCCTGCGTGCCGTCGGCCGTCGCCACCGGGTCGTCCAGGCGGGTGTAGCAGAGCAGGCCCTCGCTCATGCCGTAGCACTGCTGGACCGTGGCGCCCAGCACCTCGCGCAGCCCGGCGGCCAGGTCGGCGGACGGCCGCGCGCCGCCCACCTGGATCACCTCCAGGCTCGACAGGTCGTACGTCCGCTCGCGGGCCGCGGCGATCCACTGGAGGGCCAGCGTCGGCACCAGGGTGCTGTGGGTGACCCGCTCGCGTTCGATCAGCTCCAGGGCGTGCCGGGCGCTGGCGGGCGTGGTCAGGACGGCCGTACCGCCCGCCGACAGGGTGCCGAGCAGGCCAGGGCAGTTCATGACGAAGCCGTGTTCTGCGGGCATCACCACGAGGTTGACGGTGCGCTCGGTGACCCCGGCGAGCACGGTCGCCGTACGGATCATGTAGCCGTAGCCCTCGTGGGTGCGGGCGATGGCCTTGGGGAGCCCGGTCGTGCCGCTGGAGAGCAGGAAGACGGCGGCGTCGTGGGGCGCGGCGCCGGGTGCTTCGGCCGGGGGCGGCACCGGGCCGCTCGCGCCGGGTTCCGGGCGGCACAGCTCGGTGAGATCCACCAGCATGCCGTCGGCATCGCCCGGGTCCGCGCCGCGTACCAGCAGGTGGCACAGGCCCGGGTGCCGGGCGGCGAGGTCGCGGGCGGTGGCGAGCGCGTCGGACCTGCGGGTGCCGCGTTCGACGGCCAGGGCCACCGGGCGGGTGACGGAGACGATGTGGTCGAGTTCGTGGGCGCGGAACGCCGGGAGGGTGAGGACCGGCGGGGCGCCGATCTCCAGCAGGGCGAGCACCAGCACGACGTACTCGGTGCTGTTGGACAACTGCACGCCCACCCGGTCGCCGGGGCCGATGCCGAGCCCGCGCAGCCGTCCGGCCGCGGCCCGTACGGCGTGGCCGAGTTCCCCGTACGTCGTTCTGCGCTCGCCGTCGACCACGGCGCAGCGGTCCGGGGCGCTGCGGCAGCGCTCGGCGATCCGGGCGCCGACCAGTTCGTCGGTCCACACGCCCGCGGCCCGGTAGCGGGCGGCGCGTTCGGGGTCGATGGCGGGGACCATCGGGTCGAGCGGGGTGCGGGCGGCGGAGGCCGTGAGGCCGGTCACGGTCATGACGGGCTCCCCGCGGGGGCGATGCGCTCGGCCAGCTGGCCGAGCGTGTAGTCCTCCTGGTCCCACAGGTCGACCTCCACGCCGAACCGCTTCTTCAGTTCGAGCTGGAGGTCCGTCGTCTCGACGGAGTCCAGCCCCAGTTCGGCACGCAGCCTGACGTCCGGGCCCGCCTCGTCGAGCAGGGCCGCGTCCAGCCCTATGTCCGACAGGGCCCGCAGGACCTCGTTCATGGACACAACCGACTCCTTCGCTGCTTCCGATTTCCTTGGGGCGGACCGCCGGGCAGGTGCCCCCCCCCGGACCGGCGCCCCGGTTCCACGCCGTACGCCGCTCCCGCGCCGTACCGCCCCGTCACTCCGCCTGTTCGCGGCGGGCCAGGCTCTCGGCGAACTCCGCCCACAGCCGCCCGCAGGCGCGGGCCGTCTCCGCCAGGGCCGGGAGACAGTGCGGCGGGACCTCCGCGGCCAGCCGGTCGCCGTCGGCGAGCATGGCTTCCTGCGCGATCAGCAGCCGCAGCAGGGCCCGGCCGGTGTTCGTGGACCGCAGCGCGACGTCCTGCCGCAGGAACGGCAGCCGCTCCAGGGGGACTTCGCGCGGGGTGCCGCGCCGGTGGACAGTGCCGGGCTCCGCCGCGCCGTCCGCGGTGCGGCTGTGCACCTCGATCCGCCGGGCGGCAGCCGCGGCCTCGCTCTGCTGTACGGGCAGCAGGTCCCGGCCGTTGCGCAGGCGCCGGCTGACGTCCTGCGCGGTGCCCAGGGAGATCCCGGCCCGCTGCGCGACCTCCCGCAAGGACGCCGTGGGGTCCTCGCGGAGGATCCGCCCGGCGCGCAGCCGCCCCTCGGCCGTACTGGCCGGGCGCACCCGGCCGTCCCGTCCGAGCCGCGCGGTGTTCAACTGCGGAGCGTCCGCGCTCGAACGCCGGCGCAGCCCGGCGATGGTCTTCGCGGACAGCCCGGCGACCTCGGCCAGCGACCGGTCCGAGCAGTACGGGAAGTCCCGCAGGATGCGCCGGGCCGCCGCCTTGCGGTCCGCCGTGGTCAGCGGCAGCCCGTGCGCGGCGTTGGTCCGTACGGCGTGCACGAACCCCTCCCGCTCCGTACCGCGGAAGAGTTCCGCGCTGATCTCGGACCCGCCGCGCAGGATCGCCGCCTGGACCCGGTGGGCGCCGTCGAGCACCCGCATCGTGGCACGGTGCACGAAGATCGGTGGCAGCCCGGCCGGGTCCGCCTCGGCGAGCGCCCGTACGTGCGCCATGTCGCAGCCCGCGAGCCGGGGCGAGCCCGACAGGTCCAGCGCGCTGATGCGTACGGTCACCGGCTCGCGCCGGGCCGGGGGCGGCGCCGGCAGGTGGGTGCGCACGTCGTCGCCCACCGGCCCGGCGGCGGTCCCGGGTGGCGGCCCGGCCGGCAGTGCCTCTTCCCAGGGCATCGGTCGTCCCTCTTCCCCCTCGCGCTCCCCGCCGCTACCGGCCGAGATCCGCCGCGGCCGACGCCAGCGGGACCGCGGCGCCGCCGTTCAGCTCGGCCAGCGACTCGTCCAGCGCGTCGACGAGGTAGTCCACCTGGGAGGGCGTCAGCCGGGGGTGGCACGGCAGGTTGAGATGCTGGTCGAACCACAGGCGTTCGGCGACCGGGCACTCGCCGCGCAGGTGGCCGCGGTGGCGCCACTCGGGCAGCAGGTGCTGCGGGAAGTAGCGCAGCTGGATCTCGACTCCCCTGCGGTCGAGACCCAGCACGAGCTGGTCCCGCAGTTCCTGGCGGTCGGCGAAGCAGGTGTAGAGGTGGTACGCGTGCTCGCTGTGCGCGGGCGCCGACTGGGGCCGTACGAACGGGTAGCGGGAGATCACCTCGTCCAGCCGGGCGGCGATCGCGCGCCGGGCGGCGCCGGTGGCCGCCAGCCGGCCGAGCTGGACCTGTCCGACGGCCGCGGCGGCCTCCGACATCGTGGCGTTCGTTCCGGGCCGGCGCAGCCGCCGTACCGAGTCGCTGTAGACGGGCGTGGCGTACTTCATCCACGGCAGGACGATCGGCTCGACCGTGTCGCTCAGGTCGGACCGGACGATCTCGGCGTCGATGTCGTTGGAGCGCAGCCGGTCCAGCCGTACGGCCCAGTCGTCCCGGTCGCAGGTGACCATGCCGCCCTCGCCGAGGGTGGTGATGTTCTTGGCGTTCTGGAAGCTGAACGTGGCGATGTCGGCGAGGGACCCGGGCGCCCGGCCCCGGTAGCGGGCCCCCAGCGCGTGGGCGCAGTCCTCCAGGACGAGGAAGCCGTGCCGCCGCGCCAGCGCCATGATCGCGTCCATCTCGGCCGGGCAGCCGCCGTAGTGCACCAGCAGCAGGGCCTTGGTGCGCGGGGTGATCAGCGCCTCGACGGCGGACGCGTCGATGTTCAGGGTGTCCGGGTCGATGTCGCAGAACCGGACCCGTACGTCGTAGTCGAGCAGCGGCTGCACGGTCGCCTGGTAGGTCTGCGGGGTGGCGATCACCTCGTCGCCGGGCTCCAGGTCGAGCATGCGGATCGCCAGTTCCAGGGCGACCGTTCCGCTGGTGACGGAGATCGCGTGCTTGCTGCCGACCGCCCCGGCGAAGGAGCGCTCGAAGCGTTCCCGCCGGCCGCCCATCGACAGCGGCGTGTCCTCGTGGATGAGTTCCCTCAGTACGGCCACCTCGGCCTCGGCCAAGATGCTGCCCCGCTTGCCCCAGGGCACGACATAGCTCCGGTCCATCAGATCCCCCAGCTCGTCTCGTGCACGGCGGTCGGTTGCCGCATTCCATGACAGTCGAGGGCCGGGTGTTAATGAAGGGTCAGCGGAGGTCAGTAAGGTCAGTTAGGTCAGAACGGGGGCCGCTGCGGGGCGGAGGCGGCCGGCGCGCGGGGCGGGTGCCTTGGCAGGCGACTGATGATCTGCGTGCTGTCCGTGCGAGGGCTCGGGCTGCCGTATCCACGCGGCCAGTAGCCGAAGTGCCTCTTCGGAGCTGGAGCCTGCCTCGGCGGTGTAGACACTCAGCCGCTGGTCCGGGTCGGCGGGCAGGGTGAGGGACTCGTAGGTGAGGGTGAGCGGGCCGGCGACCGGGTGGTGGAAGTGTTTGCTGCCGTGCGTGTGCCGATGCACGTTCTGGTCGGCCCACCAGCGGCGGAAGCCCTCATCTGTGATCGAGAGTTCGCCGACGAGATCGGCCGGCAGGGGATCGTGGGGATGACGTCCGGCGTAGAGCCGGAGCGAGGCGACGATGTCCTGGGCGTGGGTGTACAGCGAGCGGGCGGTCTCGTCGCGGAACATGAACCGCACCAGGTTCCGCTCGCGGGGCGGCAGCGCGTCGAAGTCGGTCAGCAGCGCACGTGCCATCCGGTTGGACGCGAGGACGTCCAGCCGCCGCCCCAGCACCAGGGCGGGGGTGTGCTCAAGGATGCGGAGCAGGTCGCGCAGCCCCGGGCGGACCTGCTGCGGACGCGTCGCCGTGCGGCGGGGCCTGCCCGCGGCGGGCTTGGCGAGCTGGAACAGATGGGTGCGTTCGACGGGATCGAGGCGCAGCGCGCGGGAGATGGCGTCCAGCACGGTCTCGGAGACGTTCAGCCGGCGTCCGCGTTCCAGGCGTACGTAGTAGTCGACGCTCACGCCCGCCAATTGCGCGATCTCTTCGCGGCGCAGTCCCGGCACTCGCCGATGGCCGCCGTCGTCGGACAGGCCCGCCTGGCGCGGGGTGATCCGTGCCCGCCGGGAGCGCAGGAACTCACCGAGAGCTGTGTTGCGGTCCATGCCGTTCACGATAGGGCCCAAATGCGCCCCGACGGCCCGCGAAAGGGGGACCGCCAGTCCCCCGGTCCGCCAGTCCCCGGTCCGGCAGTCCTCGGGGCGAGGCGGACCCCTCGGAAGCCGGTCAGCAGCCGATTCCGGTGCTGAAGTGGAACGCGTCGAGACCGGCCGGGGCCCAGCCGCCCTGGCCGGCCTCTGTTCGCATCGCACGAAGGGAACTCCTGTGTCGGACACCAAGACATTCCTGATCACCGGCGTCAGCACCGGCCTGGGCCGCGCTCTCGCGCACACGGCGGCGGTCGCCGGCCACCGGGTGGTGGGCACGGTACGCACACCCGCCGACGCACGGGCCTTCGAGGCGCTCGCCGGCGATGCGCTTCGACAAGAGGGCGTACGTCTTTCACGGGACGGTCACCCTCGCAGCGATCCGTCTCCGGATCCGTTAGCCGTTCGCCTGTCCAGGCCCAGGCCGAAAGACAGTTCGCACGCATTGCGTCAACCTGTCAGGTGCTCTGTCGCCTCAGATGTCCCGCCTCTGTCGTGCTGTGTCGGTGTACCGTCACCGGTCGTCGGTCACCAGGGCGACTCGGCCCGCGCGTTGGGAGCGCGCTACGGCCTGTATGCCCGCTCCCTCCGCTCTTTGACGCCGATATCCTGGTTGCAGTGGTTTTGCACTAAACCTTCTCGGTCCGCGCCGTGCCCGCTGCCAAGCCGGGCCCATGCGAGGAGGAACGGGCGGCCGTCGGCCGCCCGACGCTCGTGCCGTTCACCGGTGGAATTCCCTGCCCAGAGACAGGAGCACCGACCATGACCACAACAGTCAGTACCGGAGCCGGCCCCCAGCCCGCGGGCCTGTACGAGGGCGCCATCGTCACAGTGGCGGGCAACGGTATCGGCGGGTACGTCTCCGACGGCGGACACGGCGCACTGACCAGGCTCAACGCCCCTCACAGCGTCGCGGTGGACAAGAACGGCAACCTGTACATCGCCGACCACAGCAACCACCGGGTCCGCAAGGTCGCCCCGAACGGCAACATCACCACCATCGCGGGCACCGGCCAGCCGGGATACATCTCCGACGGCGGCCCCGCCGTCGCCACCCCGCTCCGCTACCCCATCGATGTGGCGGTCGACGACGCGGGCAGCGTCTACATCGCCGACTTCTACAACCACCGGGTCCGCAAGGTCACCCCGGACGGCCGCATCACCACGGTGGCGGGCAACGGCACCCCCGGGTACGTCTCCGACGGCGGCCCCGCCATCTCCACCCCGCTCCACTACCCCCGGGGGGTGGCGCTGGACCGCGCCGGGAACCTGTACATCGGCGACGGTCACAACCACCGGGTCCGCAAGGTCACTCCCAACGGCCTCATCACCACCGTGGCCGGCAACGGCACCCCCGGGTACGTCTCCGACGGCGGCCCCGCCATCGCCACCCGGCTCCACTACCCCTCTCACCTGGCCGTAGACGACGAAGGGAACCTGTACATCGCCGACGGTCACAACCACCGGGTCCGCAAGGTCACCCCCAACGGCCTCATCACCACCGTGGCCGGCAACGGCACCCCCGGGTACGTCTCCGACGGCGGCCCCGCCATCTCCACCCCGCTCTACTACCCCTGGGACGTGGCCATCGACGAAGGCGGCAATCTGTACATCGCCGATCACTCCAACCACCGGGTCCGCAAGGTCACCTCGGACGGCATCATCACCACGGTGGCCGGCACCGGCGCCGCCGGATACGTGGACGACGGCGGACCGGCCATGACCACCCGGCTCTACCACCCCACCGGGGTGGCACTGGACCGGGCCGGGAACCTCTACATCGCCGACCTCAGCAACCACCGGGTCCGCGGGGTGACGGCCGTGGCGCAGATGGCGCCCCCGCCGCCGCCCTCGGCCGACCTGTACGGCGAGGTCGTCAACCCCTACGCCGTCCCGCGGGGCCGGGAGTTCGACCTCGGCGCCCGGATCCGCAGCCGGGGCCCGAACCCCGCCGACGGCCAGTACGTGACCGTGGTACTGACCCTGGCCGAAGGGCTGACCGGCGGCCCCGGCACCACCGGGCAGCGGCTCAGCCGCACCTTCACCGGCCAGCAGCTGCTCGCCCATAACGGCTCCCTGGACGGCGTCTTCCGCATCACCGCCCCGGCCACCACCCCGCCCGGCGTCTACACCTCCACCCTGGAGATCCAGTACAGCGGGGAACTGAACCTGAAGGACAACGTCCACATCCTGCCCGTCACGGTCCTGGTGCCCGCTCCCGAGGCGGACGAGACCGCGCTGACGATCTACCAGAACACCGTCCCGGAGGTCGCGCCCGGCCAGCGCACCGTCCTGACCATGCGCTACCTCTCCGCCGCCGGCCAGCCGGTCAACCCCGGCACCATCATCCAGCGCTACACCGCGCCCTCGGGCTTCGTCTTCACCGGCCAGCCCACCTACGCGTACTACGAGACCATCCACGGCGTCGTCTCCGGCAACCTCACCCACCGCATCGAGGACGCCGGCCGGATCCTGGTCATCACGGCCAACCCGCACGTCAACACCACCACCAGCGACGCCGGCTCGGTGATCTACACGATCCCGGTCCAGGCCCGCGCCGACGCCGTCCCCGGCCGGTACGACAACGGCTCGGCCAGCGTCGGCCGCCACACCCCGGTGCAGGTCTCCGGCAGGGTCAGCGGCTCCGCCCAGGACGAAACGGCGCTGCGCGTCATCCAGGAGTCCGTCCCCTCGGCGGCGCCGGGCGAGGAGACCAGGTTCAACCTGGAGATCCGCTCGATCAACGACCAGCCGGTCAACCCCGGCACCATCGAACAGCACTTCATCGCGCCCACCGGCTTCGCCTTCACCGGCACCGCCTCCTACGGCTACCACCACGTCCAGCCCGCCGTGACCGGCAACCTGGAGACCCGGCTGGAGGCCGACGGCAAGATCCTGGTCGTCACCTCCGACCCGCACCTGAACACCGGTGCCACCGACCGCATCGCACTGACCTACACCATCGGAATCCGTGCCCTGCCCGACGCCCAGCCGGGACAACAGTCCAGTGACGGCAGGGCCATCATCGGCCGCCGTCCCCCGGTGACCCTCACCGCACGCGTCGCATAACGACCACGTCCAGTTCCGGTCCCTGCGGGACACCTCCCGCAGGGACCACCCTTCTGCTCACCCGTGACCCCGCCCTCCGCTTTGCCACGCAAGACCGGCCCCAACTCTCCACCGACGCCAACGGCCGCCACAGTTGCAGCCACACGACTGCCCCGTCGGACAGGCCCTGGGCAGCGGCGCGGCCCCTAACGGACTTCACCCCACAGTCACCACCCCCCGATTCACCGTCCCCCACCACCCCCGACCGTCGGCAGATAACGCGGCGCCTTCCAGGCATCCAGCCGGTGTTCCACCGCGGCCCCCAGGGACAGCAGTTCGGCGTCCTGACGGTTCCCGGCCGTCAGGAGCACGCCGACGGGCAGCTCGCCCACGGAACCGGCCGGTACCGACAGCGACGGGTAGCCGGCCACGGCCGCGGGCGTGGAGGACGGGATCACGTCGTTGTCGCCCCGTGCGCAGTCGGTCGTCCAGGCGGGCGGGTTCGTCGGCGCGGCGATGGCGTCCAGCCGGTGGGCGGCCAGGGTCTCGTCGATGGACCGCCGGGAGAGGTCCTTCAGCTCGGCGCGCATCGCCCGGTACTTGGGATCGGTGGTGGGCGGCGCGGCGAGCGCTTGCTCGAACAGCTCCTGTCCGGGGAAGCAGGTCTGCTCGGCCGGTTGGCTCCGGGTGAACTCGATGAGCCCGGCGAGGTCGCGGGGCCCCTTCCGGGTGGCGAGGTAGGCGTCGATGTCCCGGTGGAACTCGCTCAGCAGAGCCGGGAACTCCAGCTCGGCGAGGCGCTTCTGGTACGGCGGCGTCACCTCGACGACCTGGGCCCCCGCCGCCCGCAGCTTCGCCGCCGTACGGGTCATCACCGCATCCACCGCGGGTCCCAGCTCCGGCAGCCGCCACAGCCCGATCCGCTTGCCGCGCAGGCCACCGGCCCGCGCGGCCTCGTCCACGCCCGCCGGGGCAGTCGCGTGGCGCGTGCCGTCACCGCCGAGCGCCGCGAGGGTGAGCGCCACATCGGTCACATTGCGGGCCATCGGCCCCGCGGTGTCCTGCTCGGCGGAGATCGGCGCCACGCCGTCCCCGCTGACCACCCCGAGGCTGGGCTTGAGGCCGGCCACCCCGTTCATCCCGGCCGGGCACACGATCGAGCCGTCCGTCTCGGTGCCGATCGCCACCTGCGACAGCGACGCGGCGAGGGCCGCGGCCGAACCGGAGGAGGACCCGCACGGGTTCCGGTCCAGTACGTACGGGTTGCGGGTCTGCCCGCCCACCGCCGACCACCCCGATGTCGGCTTCGTGGAACGGAAGTTGGCCCACTCCGAGAGATTGGTCTTGCCGAGGATCACCGCGCCGGCTTCGCGCAGCCGGGTCACCAGCGTGGCGTCCTTGGCGGGCGGGCTGCCGGCGAGCGCGAGCGAGCCGGCCGTCGAGAGCAGGCCGCGGGTGTTCACGTTGTCCTTGACCAGGACGGGAATGCCGTCCAGTGGCCCCAGCGTGTCGCCGCGCCGGTGCCGGGCGTCGCTGGCGGCGGCCTGGCGCAGGGCCGTCGGATCGGTCCGCAGCACCGAGTTGATCTTCGGGTCGACGGTCTTGATGCGGTGCAGATAGGCGCGGGTCAGCGCCGAGGACGTCAGGGAACCGTCAGCCATGCGGTCCTGCAGCTCCGGGATCGTCACGGTGTCGAGATCGACCCCGAGCGCGGCGGACGACAGGCCGACGGACGGCGCGGCGCCGCCGCCCGGTTCGGCGGCCTCCGCGCGCAGCTCCGGTATGCCCGTGGCCAGAGAACTCGCGACCAGGACGGCAATCAGTGCGGCCATTCTCCTTTTCACCATGAGGGGTAGCCGACTACACGCCGCACACCTGGCGCAAGGGCCGAGGCATGTCCACACGTGTCACTCCCGCCCCTGCGCCCGCGCGCTCGCGCCGGTCTTGGCCGTACGGCCCGGTCCTGGTGCAGCCAGCCCCCACGGAATCGGGGGGAAACCCGTAGCGAGCAGAGGCTGCCGGGGCTCCTAGCGTCGGGCGTTGAGCGTCACCCACCGGAACTCTCACTGAGGAGAGCGGACATGACCATCGCGAGACAACGTCAATTCCCCTGCCGCGCAACGTCGTTGACCATCGCCTCGGCCGCGCTGCTCACTGCCGTACCGTCGGCGTACGCGTCCGCCGCCCACCCCTCCGCCGCGCAAGCCGGAACCGGCACCGACTCCGACTCCGCGCTCGACCGCTACTACCGTCAGCGTCCCGACTGGGGCGGCTGCGCCACCGGACCCGGCGACACCGCGGGCCGCGACCTGGACCGGGCCGGCGGCGGAGAGGTCGCCACCGACCCCGATGTCGTCCACCGGATGCTGCGCCGCCGGAGAACCGTCGATCCGCTGGAAGCCCTGAGCGATGGCGAGCGCGGCGTGCTGGCCCTGATGGCCGAGGGGCTGTCGAACTCGGCCATTGCCCGAAGACTCCACTGCCGTACTCACCTTCCTGCGCAGTGCTGAGTTCGAATGAACTATGACCACGCGAGTCGAGGCCACCCCTGTCGCCTCCTGCCGGGTGCTCACAACGTGGACAGCCGATCAGTCCGGTCGGCGGAGGGCGGTGCAGCCGACCCGTTGCAGCACTGTATGGCCGCTCTGGACGACCGGGACGTCGTTGAGGACCTCGCCGTACAGCTCGGTCCAGGAGTGAAAGGCGAACCGGGCGCCGATCGACGATCGCTGCCGGGCGATGACGGTCTCGGCCGGCAGTCCGAGCACCGACAGGTGAACGGCCAGCGCGAATGACCTGGCCAGGCACAGTGCCTCGGGTGCGGCCAGGCGTACGACGAGCTGGCAGCGCGGCAATTCCCGGCGGGCGAGGCGGATGGCCGTCGCCTCCGGCAGGCCGCGGTGGGCGGCGGCAGCCGGCCGCAGACCGCGCAGCAGGGTCTGCGCGACGCCCCAGCCGCGCCGGTCCAAGGCCCGCAGCGCCCGCGCGGTGCGCACGGCGGCGGCCAGCCGTGCCGATGGAGGCGTACGGGGCACGGGCCCGGCCGCCTCGTCCCCCCACAGCAGGAAGGCCCAGTCCGCGGTCGCCCGGGCCGTCATGGCGATACGCCGCCCGGCTCGGCGAGGCGGCTCTCAGTGAGCTGGGCGGCGAGCGACATGATGCCTTCGCGCAGTTCGCCGTCCGTGGCGTCGATGCGTTCCGCGAGGTCGCGGACGGCTTCGTCGTACGTCTCGCAGCGCAGGGACGCTTCCAGGATGAGCGTCGCGGTGGGGTTCAGCTCGAAGTAGACGCCTTCGGCGGTGTCGAGGAGGACACCCGTACCGTCGGCGGGATCGAAGACGGTCTGTTCGGCGAGGCGGATCAGCGTCATTGGGGGTCTCCTGGTCGCGGGGCCGGGGGCTGCCATCCGGTGTTCATGTGCCGGGTATCGGGGCGGTCTTGTGCGAGAGGTCACGCAGAAACAGTTCGACCATGGCCGTGCACAGCAGGTTTTCGGCATTGCGGCGCAGCGCACGCGGGTCGGCGAGAACGGCGGCCAGCCGCTGCGGGTCGACGACGCCGAGGGTGGTCAGCCGGGCGTCGGGGCCGCCCAGGAGGTCGGCGACGGCATCCGGATGGCGCAGGCACCACGTTTCGTCCGGCGAGCCCAGCCAGTCCCTCCCGTAGTGCCGCCACACGCAGGAGGGCACCCGTCGGCGGGCGGCGGCGAGGCGCAGCACGGGCTTGTCGATGGTGCGCCCGCCGTACGGGATGACCCGGTAGGCGTTCGGCAGCCGGGCCGCCAGCCGGCGCAGCTGACGGCCGCCCCAGGGCTTGGCGCAGTGGATGCCGTACGGCCGCCAGACGGTGAGGTTCAGGGTGTGTTCCTGCGCGGCCGAGTCCGGCTCGTACCGTTCCGGGCCGGCGCCGGGCACGGGAACGAGGAAGTCGCCCGCGCGCTCGGTCTCGGCGGTCGCTTCGGGGTCCTCGTAGAGCGAGTAGCCGCGACGGACGCTGCGGGCGATGCGGCTCAGCTCCCAGCGGGAACTGAGCAGGCCGTTGGCCATGGCCCAGCGTTCGCGCCACGGCACGTCGGCAACGACGACGTCGTACAGGCCGAACCGCAGTGGTCCGAAGACGATGTCCCCGTCCAGCCCGGAGAGCACCGTGCGCACCCCGTCCGCGGCGATCCGGCGGGCCGTCAGGTCTAGGCGGCGGAACCAGACGTGGTTGAAGGGCAGCGGGAAGTCGTGGCCGTCGGGGAAGTAGGACTCGTCCTCGCCGGGCGGGTCCACGGTCACCAACGGGACGGAGAGCTCTTTGCACACCTGGCGCGCCCGCGGCGACTCGTCGGCGAGGGGGTCTGCCGTGTACATGTGGTACGCGATGACGTCGGCCCCGTGGTCGGTGAGCGCGGCGAGCACGGCGGCGGAATCGACGCCGCCCGAGAGCAGGACGCCGATGCGGCCGGCGGACGCGTACCGCCGGGTCTCCTCCAGGAGCAGGTGGTAGGCGAGGTCGGCGTAGGCGCGCAGCGAGGTGCGGCGGGGCATCGGCAGCGGGGTGATCCGGTCGTACGTCCCGGTGTGCGCCGACCGGCCGTCCGCGACGGCGAACTGGCCGGGAAGCAGCCGGTCCAGGCCGGGGAAGACGAAGACGTCCTCACCGCGGCAGGCGCGCCAGAGCGTTTCGTGTGCGAAGCGCGGCGGCCCGTCGAGCAGGTCGCGCGGGTCGCTCGACCACCGGGTCCAGCCGTCCGACACACGGTAAAAGAGCTGGTCGGCGCTGCATACTCCGCGGAAGAGGACGACGCGCCGGGGCGTGACGACCGCGCCGGCGACATCCGGCGGAAGGTGCCGGAGCGCGGCGTACGCGTCCCGGTCCACCTCCCGGATCAGACGCTCCATCCGCTCCGGCGGCAGTTCTCGCGGGGCCGGGCCGGCGAGTGCGAGGTAGGCGTGCGGAACCGGTTGGGGGATGCCGGGTACGGGTCCGTCCGTACCGGCCTGAACCCACTGCTGAAGGTGGCTGCCGCGGGGCTGTTGGCCATGCCGGGCTTCGAACGGCACGGATACGTGACCGGAGCGCGCGTCGACGTGACCTGAATGCACGTGTACCCGCTCGAATGGCACATGTTCGTAATCGACGGTGACTGTTCCGGCTGCGACCCGCCCGGAACAGCCGGGGAACTCCGTGACGTACCGACCGGCCATCGTTCTCCCCGGTGTCGTCCTGCGGTACGGGGCGGAGCCTGCCGGGCTCCGCCCCGTACCGACTGGGATGGCTACCAGATGTTTCCGTGGCCGAGCAGGTCAGGAGTGCCACGGCGCAGCTGACCGGTCAGCTTCTCGACCCGTCCGATGCGGACGACCTTCGGAGGCGTGTAACGCAGACGCATTTGTTGTCACCTTCCTTCTACGGTCGAGTCGACACCGCAAAGACGTTACGGCGCATATAGGGTTTTTTCCCTCTGTTTCCAGCCTGAAGGGTGCAGCGTGCCACGTCAAAAGGAACCGGACGGACGGACCCGGAAGCGGGGCCGCGCGGCCGGCCGCCGGACGCCCGGAGCCGAACGGTGACCGAGGCCGCGCACGGCGCCGGCCACGCCGACCGGTACGCGATCTGCGCCCACGGCCTGACCAAGCGCTACCCCGGCACGGAGGCGGTCCGTGGAGTCGATCTCCACGTACGCCCCGGGGAGACGTTCGCGTTCCTCGGCCCCAACGGCGCCGGCAAGACCACCACCATCGCGATGCTCTGCGCCCTGGCCCGCCCCAGCTCGGGGCAGGCCAGGGTGGCCGGGGCCGACATCCGTACCCAGCCGCAGCAGGTACGGCGCGGAGTCGGCCTGCTGTTCCAGAACAGCGCCGTCGATCCCGACCTCAGCCTCGAACGCAACCTCCACCTCCACGCGCGCCTGTACGGTCTCTCCCGGGCCCGCTGCCGGTCCCGCAGCGCCACGCTCCTGGAGCTCACCGGACTGACCGAGCGCCGCCGGGACCGCGTACGCACCCTCTCCGGCGGGCTGCGCCGCCGTCTGGAAATCGCCCGCGCCCTGCTCCATGAGCCCGGCGTGCTCTTCCTCGACGAACCCACCGTCGGCCTCGACCCGCACGCCCGCGCCCAGATCTGGGACCACCTGGCACGGCTCCGCGCCGAGCACCGCACGACCGTGTTCGTCACCACCCACTACCTGGACGAGGCCGAACACTGCGACCGCATCGCCATCCTCGACCGCGGCCGGGTCGTCGCCCACGGCACCCCGGCGGCGCTCAAAGCCGCCATCGGCGACGACCGGGTCCGCGTACGCACCGGTGACGACACCGCGGCGGCCACCGCCCTGCGCCACGACCTCGCCCTGCGCCCCACCGCCGGGCCGGACGGCCTCACCGTGGCCGTGGCGGCGGGCCCGCAGCAGGTGCCCCGCCTGTGCGCCGCCCTGGCCGCCCGCGGCATCCCCGTACACGCCATCACCCTCGTGGAACCCACCTTGGACGACGTCTTCTTCCACCACACCGGCCGCCGCATCACCCGCCCCGGACCGCTACTCGGCCACGGCGCCCCGGCCCCCGGCCCCGGACACGGGGACCGACGGTGACAGACCGCACGCAGCACCCGGTGCCGCCGGGGCAGCCGCCCGTGACACCCCGGGCCGCCGAAGCCCCCGGCACCCTCACCCGGGAACTGCGCGCCGTCCATGCCCTCGTCCTGCGCAACCTGTCGCACATGCTCGCGCAGCCCGCGCAGACCGTCCTCATGCTGGTCCAGCCCCTGCTGTTCCTGCTGCTCCTCGGCGGCGGCCTGGCCGCCCTGGTGCCCACGACGGCCGTCGGCGGCGACTACCGCGCCTACCTCTTCCCCGGCGTCCTGGTGATGACCGTGCAGACCCCCGCGGTGACCGTCGGCATGCGCCTGATCACCGACCGGGAGAACGGCTATCTGCGCGAGACGCTGATGGCTCCCGTACGCCGCTCCACCCTGCTGTGCGGAAGCTGCCTCGGCGGTACCGCGGAGGCCACCGTCCAAGGCGCGGTCCTGCTCGCCACAGCAGGCATCGTGGGACTGCCCTACCAGCCCGTACTGCTGCTCCGGCTGCTGGCCGTGATGGCGTTGACCTCGTTCGTCCTCACCGTCCTGGCGGCAGCGCTGGCCATCGGCATCCGAACGGTCGAGTCCTTCCACATCCTGCTCAGCCTGGCCCTGATGCCGCTGCTCTTCCTCTCCGGGGCCTTCTTCCCCCTGACCACGCTGCCCGGCTGGCTCACCCAGTTGGCCGCCGTCAATCCCCTGGCCTACGCCGTCGACGTACTGCGCCGCGGCATCGCGCGCCACGTTCCCGGCTCCACGGCCGCCACCGGAGTGCACTGGGGCAGCTGGCAGCCTCCCGCCGCGCTCGAAATCGTGGTCCTGGCTCTGCTCGGCGCCTGCGTCCTGCTGTGGGCCGCCCGCCGCTTCGGCCGTCTGGAGTGAGGCGCGCCGGGGGCGGGTCGCGGCGCCGGCCGGGCCACTGCGCAGCGCCGCGGCGCGCTGGAAGGCAGCCCCGCCTATGACGCTGCTGCGTCCATGGCCGAGCAACTGGCGGCATCGTGACGGCGGTGACCGCCACAGCCCGCACACAGTTCGGCGGCCACAATCATCTGGGCAGTTTCCTTCGGGGAGTCGAGAGTCGAGAAGGGCAGCGAACTCATGCTTCACGGGCGCGGGGGCGTCTGCTCGCCGACCCGACCAGCGACAAGTTCCGTCTCTTTCTCGTCCCACTGGGGTTCGGCCCCAGATTACCGCCGCGGTCCTCCACGGCTTCCTCGCCGGGCTCGGCCTCGACTCGGCCGGGGCTCCGTGTACGCCGCCGCGCACCCCGGCGACCTGCTGTGCGCGGCCACGAGCGACCACGCCTACCGCATCCCGGCCCTGCGGGGAGCCGAGGCTCGTGGCACGTATGGAGCGGACACCTACCTGATCAGCGTCAACCTGGCGTCTACGAGCTCGCACACCCTTCTCCCGCTCTCGACGTGCCTGGGCTCCTGCCACACGGCGGAGACCGGCTTCGTCCTCGGCAACCTCTCCGGCCCCGACGCCCCGCAGCACCTCCCCGACCGCAACTGTGAGGTACGGGCTTCCTTCGCCTGCACCGGCCACCTCGCCGGTCCCGGGCATCCCAATGGTGCGTTACCGCACCGGCCCACCCACGCCGGACGGTGACCCGTCATGCGGCTGAGGGATGCCGAAGCAGCTGCGCATGAGGGTCCCGCAGCGAACGCACGAAGAGTGTGGAAGGAGTTGCACCAGGTGGCACCTCCCGTGGGAAAGCTTGCGGGCCCACGGGTAATTGCGGTGCCCCACCGGAAAGTTCATGGTCGGTGGGGCGTCGGCAAGGGCCTTCGCCGATACCGACTTCAGCGACACCGCCTTCAGCGACGCGAGGAACGGCAATCCCCTACCCCGGCCTGCGGAGGTGCCGTGACTGGCTGCCGCGTGCCCGATGACGCCGCAGCCAGTAGTGTCCCGTGACCACCGCGAGCAGCGGCCCCCAGGCCACCAGCGGCAGATAGCAGGCGGTCATGGCCCAGTACGCGATGCCGTCCGGGGAGTCCGGGTGGCCCATGGTGTCCGGTGCGTTCCAGCCGAGCGTGCCCATCATGCCGAGGACGGTCAGTGCGGTCGCTCCCAGTCCGGCGGGGACCACAGCCACCGCCGTCGGTACGCGCCGGCCTCCGATGAGCGGGATCCAGCGCGGGAAGATCTCGCCCCAGCGCCGGACCAGGCCGAGGGCCAGCAGCCCGAGCCCGTCGGCGAACAGGCTCAGGGCGATCATGTAGAGCGAGAACCAGCTGCCGAAGGTGACCGTGGTCATCGGCCCGTCGCCGGTGAACCCGACGGGAATGCCCAGTGCGGCGGTGATCCGCCACAGGCTGCTGGGCAGCGGAGTGAGCGCGGTGAGATGGGCGAGCCGGATCACCCAGCGGGGTGGCGGAGCGGACCCGGTGCCGGTGCCGGTGCCGGTGCCGGTGGGCGCCGTTCCCGCGGTCGTCTCCCGGGTTGTCGTTGCTGTGGTTCCTGCCGTCGTCACGGGTGCCACCGTGGCCGCTCCGGGCGCTGTCACCGGACCTCCTCGACGGGGGTGGGCGGGAGAACATGCCGCACCGTGAAGTCGCCGTTCTTGACGGTCTCGTAGGGTGCGGCGCTCAGGCACCGGGGCACGTTCATCGTCGGTATGGAGTCGACCGCCCAGCTGTAGCCGACCTGGTCGTGCCTGCCGTTGTCGTAGACAGTGAAGCCGACTCGCTTGCCGACGACCCGGCGGTCGGGGTGATCGGAGCGCGTGATGACCCCGGTGGCGGTGGCTATACGGCCTCCGGTCAGAAGGCAGTCGATGCGTCCTTCGAAGTCGGCGCCTCGCTTGCCGTCCGCGGAGTGGTGGCTGAAGTGGAAGGTGCCGCGTGAGGTGCCGCCGACGTCGGTGGGAGCGAAGCCGTGGGCGTCGAAGGAGAAGGACACGCGTTCGCCGTTCTTCCCCCGGTCCATCGTGGCGGAGCCGGTGAGGCTGGATTCTCTGGCCTGCACCTTCTTGGATTCCGCAGATTCCGCGGCGGGTGCGCCGGCGGTGGCGGTTCCCGCGAGCAGCCCGAGTGTCATCACCGTGGCGAGCGCGCCACCGACCACCGTCGTCCTTGCGTACCTCATGCTGAAGCTCCTGTTCGCAGAGTCTGCTCGACCCCGCGGCCTCGTCGGCCACGTGGTCTCGTTGGCGTGATCAGCTTTCCCGGCAGGGCGGGGCCGCGGCCATCGGCCGACCGGCAGATCTCCAGGCGCGGACAAGGGTGTGCGTGTGCCGATCGGCAGAGGCAGTGGCCGGGGCCCGGCGCATAAGCTGCTCCCGGCGTTGCCCGGCCCACCGGGCGGGCTGGGCAGGCCGGGAGAACCGGAGAGGGAGCGGGGGATGAGACATCGTCTGGTGGTGGTGCGGGCCTGGGCGGGGCGGGTGGCCGTACTCGTCGCGGCCGTGATGATCGCCGTCACCTTCGCGTGGGCCCCGGGCGTCGGGCAGGACGAGTCCGGCCCGCTCTTCGCGGCGGCCACCGCACTGGTCGCGCTGCAGGCGGCCGCGTTCCGGTGGGCACCGCGCCGGGAGGCGGCACCGGGCATCGGCCTGGCGGCAGTGGCGCTCGTCCTGTGGCCCCAGCCGTTCGTACCGGACGCGTCCCTCTACGAGCGGGTCGGTATGGGCGCCTTCTGGTTCCTGCCCACGCTGGGAGCGGCCGTGGTGGGCGGGTACCCCCGGCTGATGGAGCACCGCAGGCGTCGGGCCGTACGCGAGGCCCGCCACAGCCAGCAGCTCGCGCTCGCGCACGACCTGCACGACTTCGTCGCCCATGACATCAGCGGCATCGTGGCGCAGGCCCAGGCCGCCCGCTTCGTGGCCGGGCAGAACCCGGACGCGGTGGTCGGGGCACTGGAGCGGATCGAGCGAGCCGGGCTGGCGGCGCTGGCCTCCATCGACCGGACGGTCCACCTGCTGCGGGAGCCGGGGCGCGAGGCCGATCGCGCGCCCCTCCCGGGTGCGGCCGGTCTCACCGAACTCGTCGGCAGGTTCGACGAGACCGGCCGCACCCGGGCCCGTATCGACATCGCTCCCGGCGTGGAGAGCGCGCTGTCCCGCGAAGCCGCCGCCACGGTCCACCGGGTCGTGACGGAAGCCCTGACGAACGTCCGCCGCCACGCTCCTGACGCGACCGGTGTCGAGGTGGCCCTCGTGCCGGAGGACGGCGCGGTCCGGTTGACCGTCACCAACGACACCGGCGTCAGCCGCCCGCGCGCTCGCGAGAGCGGCGGAACAGGTCTGCGCGCCCTGACCGAACGTGTCCGCGCCCTGGGCGGGACGCTGCGCACCTCCGCGGAGGACGGCACCTGGTGCCTCACCGTCACCCTCCCCACCCCGCGCCCCGCCTTGCGTCCCGCCTCCCTTGCCGCCTCCGGAGACCCCGCATGACGACGACCCGTGTCCTGATCGCCGACGACCAGGAAGATGTCCGCAGCGGCTTCCGGATGATCCTCGACTCACAGCCCGACATGACGGTGGTCGCAGAGGCCGCGGACGGCCTCCACGCCGTCGACCTCGCCCGTACGCTGCGCCCCGACGTCGTCCTCGCCGACATCCGCATGCCACGCCTCGACGGCCTGGAGGTCACCCGACAGCTCGCCGCGGACACCCGGGTCGTGGTCGTGACCACCTTCGACCTGGACGACTACGTACACGCCGCCCTGCGCCACGGCGCCTCGGGCTTCCTGCTGAAACGCTCCGGCCCCACACTGCTGATCGAAGCGGTACGGGCCGCCATGGCCGGCGACACGCTCATCAGCCCCCAGATCACCGTCCGCCTCCTGCAACACCTCACCCCGCCCACCGCGCCCGCCCCCGCACCCGACCCGCTGACGCCCCGCGAACGGGAGATCGTCCGCCTGGTCGCGCAAGGCCTGACGAACGCGGAGATCGCGACACAGATGGTCATCACCCCCGGCACCGTGAAGACCCATCTCGCCAATGTCCAGGGCAAACTGCGGGTACGCAATCGTGTCGGCATCGCCGCCTGGGCATGGGAGACGGGTCTTGCAGCCCCCGGAGACCGCCCGGCACCCGCACCTCCCGCGTGACCGGCTGGACCTGCCGCAGGTATCACTGGGAACTCCCGCGAACAGGTGAGAATCACAGGGGGCCTGTTTCTTGTCACAGCACAGGGATGCAGCACGATCCCTCTCGGATGAGGGTTCTTCGCCGATCTCGGCGAGGTTGGTGGTCAGCAGTGTCAGGGTGCGGGAGATGGCCTCGGGGCGGCCGAGGCGGGCCTGGGTGCGGACGATGTCCCGGTAGAGGGCCTCGTTAGAGGGGTCGAGCAGCCGGACCCGCTCCAACAGGGCCAGGGCGTGGGCGGGATCATGGGCCTGGGCTGCCCGGGCGAGCAGGCCGTAGACGTCCAGCACCTCGCGCCGCAGCTCCTCGCGCGGGCCCTCCGGCCACACCCCCGTCACCTCCTGCGCGAAGTCGCCGCGATAGCAGGTCAGCGCCTCCTCCAGGGCCGTCCAGTCGGCGGGCACGGTCCCGCCGGTGCGGTCCAGCTGGTCGCGCAGCGCCCACAAATCCACGTGCACCCGGCGGGCGTCCAAGACGTAGCGGCCGTCGCGGTGCAGGACGATGCCGTCGAAGCCGACCGTGTCCTCGGTGGCCTGGCGCAGGGCGCGGCGCAGCCGGCTCAGCGTGGCGTGGAAGGTGTTGTACGGGCGGGCGGAGGGCGCCTCGGGCCACAGCGCCACGGCGATCGCCTCCCGGCTCGCCCCCTGGCGGTGCAAGGCCAAAAACGCCAATACCCCCCGTTGCTTGGGCGTGGCTCCACCTGCCCGAAGCACGCCGAGTCGGGCCTCGGCGCCCACTCCGCTTGGCTGACGCCGACATGGCCGCCCCCTCGTGGTGGTCGGCTTCACTGCTGCCGACCACTCCTTGTTTTCACCGGTACTGCGTGGACCGCACGGCGTTTTCGAACAGACGGTAGATCATCGTCCGAGTTCAGGTGCTGGTCCGGCCAACGACGGACGCAGTGGCACGGTCTGCTGAGGAAGGAAGACTTCGCAATGTGGACAACGCCCCGTTGGAGCTGCGCGTTCACGGCTTCGCCCAAAGTGCTGACAGGTCGCGCGCCATTGGAGGAGAGTCACGTAAGTCGCGAAAGCGGCTGATTCCTGGGTGGGACAGCCCAGACCCCGCTGGACCGCCCAGGATAGAGGCCCTGGACGGCGGTGCCGCCCAGGGTCTCGTCAGGTGGGAGCCGCTTGGCTGGTGGCTGCGCCCAAGGCTCCGGAGCTGGCCGGGCGGCGGGCGTGGTGGTCCGTCAGGAGTGCGTGCAGTGCGGCTACCGGATCTCCTACGGGCCCGCCGGCCGTAACCGCTCCTCTCGCCCCGGCTAGGCGCACGCCCGCGAACCGTCAGAACCGGGTCGAGGCCGCCAAGCACGCTGACGGAGCGCCGTACACCGAAAGCGCCTGGTCGGTGATGGCTACGCAGACGTCCGTGGAGGCCGATGCCGCAGGGTCATTACAGCCCCACTCCTGACACCACGCTCTTGTCTCACCGGCCCAGGCGGCGACTCGCGGGCCGCCCCCGAAGACACCGGCTCGACCGGGACCGGCACCGCACCGCTGCCGACGTGCAGGCGCAGGTCGCCTGCACGGCGTCGCAGCCGGTCGCGGGTGGCGATCACCAGCGCCATCGCGGCCAGGTCCAGCCGGGTCACGCGGGTCAGGTCGAGGTGAACGGTCCGGCCGGGGAACCGCTGCGCGAGTTCCCGCAGGCACTGCTCCAGCACGGGGTGGGTGGCGGTGTCGATGGCGCCGGTCAGGCGCAGGCCGAGCGGACGTATCTTCCAGTGCACCCGTAGCGCCACCGGGCGGGACGGCAGTCGAGGCATGATCGCTCCAGGGTCCGGGGAGCTGCTTGATCTTCACTTCTGGTGCGTATCCGTGCCCGCGCCCGGCGGGTACGAACCCGCCCAGTTCGTGGCCTCAACGGCCCGAACGTCGTCCGGCCGATGCCCCGTCGGCGGCCAGGGCGGTGAGGGCGCCGGCAATCGTGGGGGTTGGCCGCAGCACTGGCGCGATACCGGTGACGTGCAGCAGGCGCAGTGTCGGTACGTGGTCGCCCACCACCCGCAGCCGTCCGCGCCGTATGTGAAGGTACGCGAACAGCAATAACCGTAGTCCGGAGCAGTCGAAGAACGTGGCCGGACGCAGGTCGAGCAGCACGGCCGACTCCGCAGCGTCCATGGCCGCGGTGAGGCGGCCGCGTGCCGAGCGGGGATCACGGTGACATCGCAGAGCGGGTAGCCGCACAGCCACCAGCGGCCGGTCAAGCCCGCCGGGCCGGGTGGCGCGGCTGCCGAACGGCGGTGCTGCTGCTCGGACATGCGCTCTCCACCGTGAAGCAGCCGGTCAGCTCGCGGCGTCTGCGGCCGGCAGCTCACCGCGGGCAGCACACGAGCACCGTAGCGGCAACGCCCTGGCCCCGGAACACACAGCGTTCGTGCAGCCGTTGGGCCACCCGTTCGGATGGCTACCTACCCGTTTCGCGCGCCGGCACCGCCGATGCGTGCCGCACCCCGTCCGCGACACCGTCGCACAGCCCGGCTTCCCCTGCGAAGCGGTCGCCGCGTTCCCCCCGAGCCCACCGCACGCGGCCCTGCGTCCCTTTTCGCGCGCACGGCATCTCCGGCGCCGCTCGCCCCACCGCCTCCAACGGGCGTCTCCTGACCTGGCCGACGCGGTCAGGGCACGAGAGGGCGCGGCATCGACGGCGGGGACGAGTTGTTGCAGACGACCGCGTACCGCGCGCCTCGTGCGCGGTTGAGCCGTTAGATCGCAGAGGCGCCCCCGCCAGGACGGGAGGGGATCGCGACGGTCCGGGTGGGGGCGCCTGCCGGAGTGGGTCAGGGGCTGTGGCGGGTGCGCACGACCTCTTGCGCCGTATCGTGGAGCTTTGCCCGCCGGTAGCGAGCGTGCTGGCGCAAGTGGTCGAACGCCTCGTCGACGGAGACCTGCCGCACCGCTGAGATCACGCCCTTCGCCTGCTCGATGACCACCCGGCTGGCCAGCGCCTGCCGCAACTGGTCGGCCAAGCGTTTCCATTCGTCGAGTGCGGTGGAATGCGCCAGGTAGGCGGTGGCTATGTCGTTCAGCAACCGGACCGCCGACAGATCGTGGGACGGCCAGGGACGGGCGGCCGTGTCATAGAGGTCGACGGCCCCCAGTACCCGGCCGTCACCGCACAGCGGGACACTGGCGAGGGCCACCACGCCGAACCGGCGGGCCACTTCCTCGTACGCGGTCCAGCGCCCGGGCGCCCGAGTCAGGTCCACTACCGCCACCGGTCGCGCGGTCCGTAGCGCCTCGGCGCACGGACTGCTGGTCAGGCGCTCCTGCGCTTCGCCGAGCGCGATGGACGCCTCGTCCAGGGCACCGGCGAGCTGTGGGCGGTCGTCGACGAACAGGGACACGCCCGCGCTGCGCATTCCCAGGCTGCTCGCGCCGCACCGGGCCAGTTCGTGCAACACCCGGCCGACCGGGGGCAGCGCGGCCAGCGTGGTGGCGAACCGTGATGTCTCCGCGAACAGCACATCCTTGTCGGCCATCGGCCGGACGCCCCTTTCCTCGCACTACACGCGGTGTAATGCTCCCTACGGTAGGAGCGGTGGAGTGGGGCGTTGAACCCGTGGATGGGCCGTTCACACCCCTCAGGTGGGCCGAGTTCGGGTCCGCAGGTCTCAGGTGTCCGGGCGGCCGCCCGGAGCGGGGGGCAGCAGCCCTTCCCGTATCGCCGTGACGACCGTTTCGAGCTGGCTGTGCGCGTTCAGCTTGTGCATGACGCTCTTGACGTGGCCGCGAGCCGTGTGCGGACTGATGACCAGGCGTTCGGCGATGGCCTTGGGGCCCAGCCCCTCCCCCAGCAGCTGCAGCACTTCCAGTTCCCGCGCGGTGCAGCGGCCCCGGCCCTGCGGCCGGGAGGCCGGACGCGCCGGGCGCCCGGCGCCCGGCGGGAGCGGTTCGTCCCCGGGCACCCCGGCCAGCGCCGCCAGCGTGCCGCCCGCGACCAGCAACGGCCCGGTGGCCGGGGCTCGGATCGCGGCAAGGATGTCCGGGAGGGCGCTGTCCTTCGTCAGGAACCCCGCGGCGCCGGCCGCCGCCGCGGCGGCGAGCAGCCGGGGGCGCGGGTCCCCGGTCAGAATCAGCACGCGCAGGGCCGGGACGGCCGTCTTGAGCAGCGAGGTCCCCGAGATGCCGTCGGTGCCGGGCAGGTGGACGTCCATCAGGACGACATCGGTACCCGTCCGTGCCAGGGGCAGCGCCCGCTCGACCGTCTCCACGGTTCCCACGCACTCCAGATCGGGCTGGGCGCCGATGGCCAGCTCCAGCGCCTCGGCCAGCGTCCGCTGGTCCTCGACCACGAGCACCCTGGTCATCGTCGACCCCTACCGTGTCTGCGGTGGTCCCCCCGCCGCACCGGGAACGGACACCTCCGAGCCTAGGCCCGGCAAGCGGTCCGGCGCTCCTGTCGGGACGAACACGGCCACTGCCCTGGCAACCGGTTCCCGGGGGGAGGACAGTGAAGGGCAGGAGCGGGCGATGCACGGGGATCGCGCGGGGAGGTGTGCCCTCAAGTGACCACGTACTCCTTCGTGCTCTACGTCGCGGGGCAGACCCAGCGTTCTCACGAGGCGCTGGAGAATCTGCGGTCGCTGTGCGAGGCCCGGCTACGGGGATACTACGAACTGTCCGTTGTCGATGCCGTCGAGCGGCCCGAGCTGGCGGAGCGGTGGCGCATCCTCGCCACGCCCACCGTGGTCCGATTGCGCCCCGCGCCCCAGCGGAGGGTGATCGGAGACCTGGCGGACCAACACCGCGCCGCCCTCGCTCTGGGCCTGCCCAATCCGGATGAGTTTGGAGGCGCGTGAACATGGCCGCCGGTGACGACACGCTCGCACGAGTACCCACCAGCATCAGTGGCTTCGACCGGGTGGCGTTGGGCGGCCTGCCCAAGGGCCGGTGCACCTTGGTGACGGGTACGGCGGGCAGCGGCAAGACGCTGTTCGCCGTGGAGTTCCTGGCCCTGGGCCGACAGCGGTTCGGCGATCCGGGGGTGTTCGTCACCTTTGAGGAGCCGCCCTCCGACATCCGGCGGAACGCTGCCTCGCTGGGCTTCGACATCGCGGCCTGGGAAGCCGAGGGCACCTGGGCGTTCGTGGACGCGTCCGCCGACATCACCGAGGAGGGGCCGACGGTCGGCACGTACGACTTCGGCGCGCTGGTGGCACGGATCAGCCACGCGGTGCGCAGGACCGGGGCCACCCGGGTGTCCCTGGACTCCCTGGGCGCGATCTTCACCCGGTTCCCGGACAAGGCGGTCGTCCGGCACGAACTGTTCCGCATCGCCACCACGTTGGAGGACCTCGGTGTCACCTGCGTCCTGACCGCGGAGCGGACGGACGAGTACGGCAGCATCTCGCGCTACGACGTCGAGGAATTCGTGCTGAACAACGTCATCGTCCTGCGGAACGGACTGTACCGGGAACGCCGCCGCCGGACGGTGGAGATCGTCAAGCTCCGGGGGGCGCCGCACCGCACCGGGGAGTGGCTGTTCACCATCGATCCGCAGGACGGCATCGTCGTCATCCCCCTCGCGTTCCTTCCCCTCGAGAAGGGGTCCGTGCGGCAGGACCGGGTCTCCTCCGGGGTCCCGGCCCTGGACGGCATGTGCGGCGGGGGCTTCTTCCGGGACGCGGTCATCCTGCTCTCCGGCCCCACCGGCGTCGGCAAGACGCTGACCGCGCTCAGCTTCATGCTCGCAGGCGTCGACGCGGGCGAACGCTGTCTGCTCTACACCTTCGACGAGACCGAAGAGCAACTACGGCGCAGCATCGCGGGCTGGGGCATGGACCTGGCCCAGGTGGATGCCACAGGTCTGCTGACCCTGGTGTCCGAGTACCCGGAGACCGCATCCCTGGAAGACCACTTCATCCGCATCCGCCGGTCGGTCGAGGAGTTCCGGCCGCAGCGGCTGGTCATCGACACACTGTCCGCGCTGGAGCGCATCGCCACCCCGCGGGCGCTGCTCGACTTCGTCATCGCCCTGGGCGCGGTGCTGCGCCCCCGAGGCGTCACCACGCTCCTGACGGCGCTGCCCGGCCAGTCGTACGCGGGGCCGGGCGGTCCGTCGATCGCCGGACAGATCGCCAGCCTGACGGACGTCGCCATCCTGCTGCGCTACGTCGAGTCGCCAGGCCACGTCGGGCGCGCCATCACCGTACTCCAGACCCGCGGCTCGGCCCACGACCACCGCGTCCGCGCGGTCACCATCGACCACACCGGCCTGCACGTGGGCGCTCCCTTGAAGGGGGTGTCCAACATCCTGGCCGGTTACGGCAGTCCGCTGCTGAACACCAGGCCGTGGCCGGCCGGGACGGCCGAGGGCACATCGCAACCGGAACCATATGAATGACGCCGCCGACCCGGGCTCCCACTCCCCGCCGCCCGGGGAGCGGAAGCCGGGCGGGCCGGACCACGAGGACATCGTGCGGGCGGTCCTGGCGGCGTCGGCGGACGGCATCATGGCGATCGACGCGCAGGGGGTCATCCGCTACTGCAACCCGGCCGCGACCGAGTTGTTCGGCCGCCCGGTCGACGAGCTGACCGGCAGTGACCTCGGCTCCCCGCTCGCCGTCGGTGAGGCCACCATCGATCTGGTGCTGCCCACCGGCGGCAGCCGCGTCGTGGACATGCGCGTCACCACCATGGAGTTCGAGGGCCAGCTGCTGCACGTCATCGCACTGCGGGACATCACCCGGCGGCGACAGGCGGAGCGCGAACTGGAAGAAGCGCTGGAGCGGCGCAATGTCGTCGTCGCCGTCGCGGCCCACCAACTGCACAACCCGCTGGCCACCATCGGCCTCCTGGTCGACGTACTGCGTGACCGCCGCGCGGCGGCCGACACGGAACGGCGCGCCGAGATCCTCGCCCGGATCGCCGAGCGCGTCGACCACCTCCAAGGGCTCGTCCGCAAACTCCTCACCGCCTCCCGGATCGATGCCCACGAGGCGGGCGGCACCCCTGAGCGCGTCCCCGTCCTGGGCTTCCTGATCGAGCGGCTGGCCGACCTCGGCGAACGGGCGCAATCCGTCCGCCTGTTCAACGGGCGCGGACTGTGTGCGTACGTCGATCGGATCGCCTTCTCGGAGATGCTCACGAACTACCTGGAGAACGCCTTCTCCTACGGCCGCCCGCCGATCGAGGTGCGGGCCGAGGAGAAGACCGAGGAGAGCGGCGGGCGCTGGGTGGACATCACGGTGCGCGATCACGGCCCGGGCGTGGCCTCCGACTTCGTTCCACTCCTGTTCGAACGGTTCAGCCGCGGCCCTACCCATGAGCCGGGCACGGACGGGGCCGGGCTGGGACTGTGGATCGTCCGCAACCTGGCCCGCACCAACGGAGGCGACGCGTGGTACGAACCGCAACCGGACGGCGCGTGTTTCCGCCTGCGGCTGCCGGGGGTGGAGGGTGGAGAAGCGTGAGGACCGTGTGGTGATCGTTCGTGACCGGTACGGTGCCCGCGCGGCGCGGAAGGCTCGATCACGTCCTGCCGGGCGTTGACGTATGACGCGTATCGCGAGTGCGGGAACGAGTCAGTGGCTCGTTCGGAGGCCGTGGGCATCCGCCCACCCGACGGGAGCCGTGGCAGCGCCGGCCCGCCTGCGCGAGCACGGCGCCACCTCCACAGGCATTCGACCGCCCTGGCCATCGACCACCCCTCATCGGCGCCATGGAGCTCCACCGCCGCATCACCCACTCGCTTCGCCCCGGAGCACACAGATCAGGCAGCCGCTTACGCTCGCCTCCTCGCCCTGCTCACCCTCGACGAACGCCCTTGCCTGATCGCCGCTCTCGCTCGCCCCGCCAGGCACAGACCGCAGGGCTGCCCGCCCACCGTCCACAGGGCCGCCGGCCTCCTCGCCGCCGAAGACAGGCTCACCCCCGACGACGCCCTGGCCACGCCCCCACTCCTCTTCTACTCTCTCCCAGAAGGAGTACCCGCACGAGCCCGATGGGCGTTCTGTCCGACGCCGCGAGCCCGTGTGGCGGGCGGCCTACCGCGCTGGATTGCCCGCCGTCCGGCAGAGTGCGACCTGCTGCGCGAGGCCGGTCAGGAGGTGCGCAGGGGCATCTTCGTCCGGTGCCCTGCGGGTTCCGGCCGCACGCCACCGCCTCGCTGCGGCCCGGGATGCGGCGAGTCTCACCTCGGCTCTCGTCGGCCACTGCGCCGTGCGCCGGGCTGCCCCCGACTCCGCCGCCAGTGCCCGGCGCCTCCTCGGCCTGGCCCAGGTCCTGCTGCCCCACCTGGACGCACGGCCGGCCCGCATTGCCGGCCCGGGCACCGTCGGGCCCGTTCGCTGGCACGGCGCTCACGCCGCCCCGCCTTCCTTCGCACGGCCTCCTGGCGCCGGGCGGCGATACCCGCCTGTGGCCGGGCCCGCACCGGACCTGGCCCACTGGCACGGATGGCCGATGCCGCAAGCCCTCGGTCACCGGTGCGCTGCCCTGTCGCAGCTGCACCGCGTTGGCCAGCCGCCGTCCGGCGCCTGCCCTTGGCGTTCGCCGCTCGGATGGCGGAAGCCCTGCTGGTCACCGAGAGGCCCCGCCTCCCCGCCCTTGCTACCTTTTTCCTTATTGTCGGATTCATCCTTTCGTGAGGCCGGCAGACCGAACAACGCGGGGATCGTAGCCATGACGCACAGCAGCGCTCGGCGGCGCGCCCGCCGCCCGCCGCCTCCGGCCGCGGCGGCCGACCCGGGCCAGGAGGCCGGGGCCGGTCGTTACGACTACGCGCGGTTCAGCCGGCTGGCAGGCCCGCTGACCGAGCCCGGCCCGGATATGGCCGGCGTCCCCTACCGGGTGCGCTACCGCAGTCTGCTGGGCGCCGGGAGGCACCGGGTGCGCACCGCGCTGCTGCTGGCCGGCGCACCGCTGGTCTCGCTGGGTCTGCTGGTGTGGCTGATGCAGCCGCAGCACTGGGTGCACCGCCCGGGGGTGAGCGCCTGGGAGCGGGCCGCGGACCTGGTCATGCTCATATCCCTGGGGCTGCTGGAAGGTTTCCGCCTGGTCAACGTGGCCTCCAATGCGCATGCCACCTTGATGGCGCGCGATCCCATACCGGTGGTGGCTGCGCCGGGCTCCCGGGTGGCGCTGCTGACCAGTTTCGTGCCCGGCAAGGAGCCCCTGGCCATGGTCCGGGCCACGCTGCAGGGAGCGCGGGCGGTACGCCACCGGGGGCGGGTGGATGTGTGGCTGCTGGACGAAGGCAACACCCGTGCGGCGCGGCAGCTGTGCCGCGAACTGGGGGTGCGCCACTTCTCCCGGAAGAACGTCGTGCACTGGAACCAGCCCTCGGGGCCGTTTCGCGCCCGCACCAAGCACGGCAACTACAACGCCTGGCTGGACCGGCACGGGCACGCCTACGACTTCATGGCCGGGGTGGACACCGATCACGTGCCGCTGCCGGAGTTCCTGGAGCGGATGCTGGGCTACTTCCGTGACCCGGACGTCGCCTTCGTCGTCGGCCCCCAGGTCTACGGCAACTGCACCAGCGCGCTCGCCCGGGCGTGCGAGAGCCAGCAGTTCCTCTTCCATGCCCTGATACAGCGAGCCGGCAACGCCTACCGGGCCCCGATGTTCGTGGGCACCAACAACTGCGTGCGCATCGGCGCGCTGAAGCAGGTCGGCGGGCTGTACGACTCGATAACCGAGGACATGGCCACCGGCATGGAGATCCACCGGCACCGCAACCCGGCCACCGGACAGCGGTGGCGCTCGGTGTACACCCCCGACGTCCTGGCGGTCGGCGAGGGACCGGCCACCTGGAGCGACTTCTTCAACCAGCAGCTGCGCTGGAGCCGGGGCACCTACGAGACGCTGGGCCGCCAGTTCCCGCGCGCCGTGCGGTCGCTGGCGCCCGGACGCGTCCTCAACTACGCGCTGATGATCGCCTACTACCCGCTGACGGCCGTCAACTGGGCTCTCGGCGGCCTGTCGTGCCTGCTGTTTTTGGGACTGGGGGCCTCCGGCCTGCACATCGAGACGCAGGTGTGGCTGATGCTCTACAGCGATGCGGCGGCCCTGCAGATCGGCCTGTATCTGTGGAACCGTCGGCACAACGTCAGCCCGCACGAGCCGCAGGGCTCCTCGGGCGCGGCCGGGATGGCGCTGTCGGCGCTGGCCGCCCCGCTGTACGCGCGCTCCCTGACCGCGGCCCTGCTGCGGCGCAAGGCCGGCTTCGTGGTCACCGCCAAGGGAGAGACCGCCAGCCCCGACACCTGGCGCACCTTCGCCACCCACCTGGGCTGGGCGTCGCTGTTCGCCGGCTGCCTGCTCGCCGCGCCGCTGCTCGGCCATCTGCACATCGCCATGTGCCTGTGGGCCGCACTGGCGCTCGTCATCGCCCTGGCCCCGCCCCTGCTGTGGCGTCTGGGCGCCCGCGCCGCCGCGGCCGGGCCGGATCGCAGCGTTCCGCCGCACCCGGCTGCGGCTGCGGCGGCCACGGTGCCCGCCCCGCCCTAACCCACGGCCCGCGCCACCCGAAAGGACTTGCTTGTGCCCCGTCGTTCCCGCATCCGCTCCCGCAAGAGCGCCTACGGTATGGCCGCCCTGCTGGCGCTGGCGGGCCTGAACGCCCCGGCCGTCTACGGCTTCGCCACCCGCGCCTACCACCAGTACACCATCAGCCGTCCGGAGTACCTGGCCCGCTACGGACGCTGGGAAAGCGTCGAGATCCCCGAGCGCCAGCGCATCAACACCATCCACGCCGCGCTGCTGCACACCGGCAAGGTGCTGCTGCTCGCCGGCTCCGGCAACGACGCCAAGCAGTTCGCCGCCAAAACCTTCCGCAGTGTGCTGTGGGACCCGGCCACGAACACCTTCACCGAGGTACCCACGCCCCGGGACCTGTTCTGCTCCGGGCACGCCCAACTGCCCGGCGGGCGGCTGCTGGTGGCCGGCGGCACCGCCCGCTACGAAAAGCTCGAAGGCGACGTCCACCGCGCCGGCGGCACCATGATCGTCGCCAATGAGTACCCCGACGCCCCGAAAACCCTGCCCGCCGGCACCGTCTTTCGCTCACCGGCCGGCAAGACCTACCGCTCCCAAAGCGCCGTCGTACTGCCCCGGGCCCGCAAGACGACCGCCGCCGGGAGCCAGCGGGTGCAGATCAGCGCCAGCCGCACCCCGGTATACGTGGAGGCCGACCGGCCCGGCCCCCAGGGCGCCACGCACACCGCCGCCCGCTACACCATCGACGGGCTCACCGGTGCCGATGCCCGCAACCACTATGGCACCGCCAGCAAACTCGCCCTGGACAAAAAAGACTTCCAGGGCATCCGCCACGCCTACGAATTCGACCCGGTCGCCGAACGCTACCTGCCCACCGCCCCCATGGCCCGGGCCCGCTGGTATCCGACCCTGGCCCCCCTGGCCGACGGCACTGTCCTGGCCGCCTCCGGTCTGGACGACATGGGACAGATCATCAACGGCCACAACGAGATCTACCGCCCCGCCACCCGCACCTGGGCCACCGGACCCACCCGATACTTCCCCACCTACCCCGCCCTGTTCCTGACCGCCGACGGCCAGCTGTTCTACTCCGGCGCCAGCTCCGGCTACGGACCCGCCGACCGCGGCCGCCGGCCCGGGCTCTGGGACGTACGCACCAACACCTTCCGGCCCGTGCCCGCACTGGCCCAGGCCGACCGCAGCGAGACCGCCGCCACGGTCCTCCTGCCGCCCGCCCAGCAACAGCGCGTCATGATTCTGGGCGGCGGCGGGGCCGGCGAGTCCCCCCTGTCCACCGGGCGCACCGCCATCGCCGACCTGACCCGCCCCGCCCCCCGCTACCGCACCGGCCCCAGCCTCGGCCGCGGCACCCGCTACCTGAACGCCGTGCTCACCCCCGACGACCAGCTCTTCACCACCGGCGGATCGGGCGACTACCGCGGCAAGGGCGCCAGCGACCACCACACCGCCCAGTTCTACGACCCGGCCCGCAACGTCTTCCGCCCGGCCGCCGACCCCACCATCGGCCGCAACTACCACGCCGCGGCCCTGTTGCTGCCCGACGGCCGGATCGCCACCTTCGGATCCGATCCCCTGTTCGCCGACGCGGCCAACACCCGCGCCGGCTCCTTCGAACAGCGCATCGAGGTCTACTCCCCGCCCTACCTCCACCGCACCGATCGCCCCCGCCTGCTGGGCGGTGTCTCCCGCATCGCGCGCGGCGCCGACGCCACCTTCACCCTCAAGTCGGCCACCGCCATCCGTACGGCCCGCCTGATGCGTCCCAGCGCCGTCACCCACACCACCGACATCGAACAGCGCTCCATCGCCCTGGACATCGCCCGGCAGGGCACCCGCCTGCGCGTGAGTGTGCCCCGCTCCCCCGGTCTGGTCCCGAGCGGCTGGTACATGCTCACCGTCACCGACGCCCGCGGTACTCCATCACCGGCCCGCTGGCTGCAGGTGGTGTAGAGACCCGACACCGCCACCCGGCGCCGTCCCGCCCCGGGCACCAGCCGGCCCAGCCCCGGCGTGCGCGGACCGCGCCGTCTCCCGCCCCGGCACAGCGCGCGCCAGAGCCACGGCGTACGGCATCCACCACCGGCCCGCCGGCGGCCCGCCCCGGCAGGTGCCGTCCGACTCCCCCGGAACCTTGACCCACAAATAGGCATCCAGGCGGGGGTGCCCCGTTGACGCGGTGGGCAGCCGCCCCAGCGCCCGGCCCGGTGGATTGCACCACGCCTCACCGCCGTTCGGGCCCGCGCCCGCCACCGCCGGCGGCGGGCCGTTGCCGTTACGGCTGGTGTCGATCACAAAGTGCGCCCCGCCCAGCGCCCGGGAGATCTCTTCGCCGTACGCCACCGTGGTCTGGGTGGTGTGAAAACTGGCGACGTTCAACGCGAACCCGTCGGCCCGCCGCCCACCCGCAGCGGCCAGCGCGGCGGCCAGCCGACCGGCGTCACGGACCCAGCCGGGATTGCCCGCATCCAGATACACCCGCACCCCGGGGCCGCGCTGGAGCGTATCCACCGCCTCAGCGAGCAGCCGCTGCCGCAGTTGCGCAGGCGCGCAACCGGTCAGGGCCTGCGCCACCGCGTCGGGCTCCAGGATCACCACCGCCCGCCGGTCGCCCAGGCCCGCCGCCAGGCGGGCGACCCACCATCGGTACCCGGCCGCATCCGCAGCGCCCCCGGCCGAGTGCTGGCCGCAGTCCCGCCCCGGAATGTGGTAGGCCACCAGCACCGGCACCCGCCCCACGGCTTCGGCCGCCATACTGACCTCCCGGGCCCGCGGCAACGGGTCCCCTTGCGTCAGCCAGACCGCGACCGGCTGCCCGGCCAGCCATCGCAGCACAGCCCGCTCCGCCCCATCCCCGCCTGCAACGCCGTCCAGAGCCCGGCGCGCAGCATTGTCCGGGTCGACCCACAGCCCTCCCTGCCACGGCGCCGCAGGCAGCGCCGACCCGCCAATCCATCCCCCACACATCAAGAGCGCCCCCACGACCACCAGGCGGACCCCGGACCGGCCCCGGCCCCGCCGCCGCATCCCTTTCCATCTGGCCATATCCCTGCCATCCCTCGTCACCCCGACTCGGCTGCCCCTCAGCCCCACCCTGACCGAGAGCACGGCCGACGGCAGGGCCGCTAGGCCGAACGGCCGGAATCCAGGCCCGGCCGGGGGTTGCCGAGCGTGTCGGGCATCAGCCCACCCAGCGGCCCTGGTACGACGGGCCCGTTGCGCAGGGCGGCGGATCTGGTCTTGGCGGACTGCAGTACCTCGCGTGCCGAATCGCGGGTGAGAGCCGGCGCGCTGTCGGGCAGGCGCCGGTACGGCCGACAGACGACGATGAACCACGCCGCCGGGACCGTGGCCTGGCGGTGAGGTCCGGGGGTGAAGTCGACGTGCTGCTGGCGTCCTGTTCGGCCCGCGCAGCGTGGGTGAAGCGGTCGCGGTAGGCGCGTTCGATCTGGTGCTCCGCCATCCAGGCGGTGTGGTCCGTATCCCGGTACGGGACGACGGCCGCCTTCTGTTCCTTGTCCTTCGTGGCGGTGCCGTAGACGAAGTGCGGTGCCATCTCGCTGGCCGGTACGTCGACCACCAGCACGGTCGTGGTGTCGTCGGCCCGGAAGTACATGTCGAGGTCGGGCAGGTAGGGCTGGACGTGGTTGCGGACCCACTGGTGGTACTGCTGAAGGTGGGCCGCCTCCGGGTCGATGCCCACCAGTTCGATCGTCTTGTCCCGCATCCCGAAGACCAGCAGGCCGCCGCGGGCGTTGGCCATGGCGCTGATGTCCTTGGCGAGCTCGTTCCACTGCCCGTCCCTCGGCGGCTGCGGAAGGTGCTCCTTCCAGTCCAGGTCGTCGGTCTCCTGCAGCCGGTCCTCCGCGGCCCGCCGGATCATGTCGAAGGTGAGCGGTCCAGGCGGGCACCCGAGGTGCTCGTGCAGTCTGGTCCAGGTGCGTGCCATGCGCGGCAGCGTACGAGCAGATCGGGTGTTGCGGCAGCCGAGCCACCTGCGGGCCGTCGGTCGGCCTGCCGCTCCCGTACGGTCAGGGTGCGCCATGGCGTGCGGCCATGGAACGCGCCCCGATGCCCGAGCCGCTGCGGCGGGCGGTTCACCAGTTGGGCTCCGAGGCGGTCGACAACTGTCGCGACGTGCTGCGGTACGGCGAACCCGACCAGATGCACTCCTGGAAGCGGATGACGCTGTACCGTGTCACGGACGCTGCGGACACCATGCACATGATGGCCATGCTGATCGCTGCGTACTGCGAGCGCACCGGCAGGTCGCGCAGTACAGCTCCCTCAAGTCCTGCGCCATACCGCTACCGTCCCGCCACGCCCTGGTTCCGGGAAGACGCGCGAGAGCCAGCCGCCTATCACGGCGGCGCCGGGGAAGGACGGGTTTCAGGTGCCGGCGCCTTGGTACCGCAAACACACGCTGCGATTGCCGTGTGCGACCGGGCTCCGCGACCGTGGTCAGCCCTGGTCGGCTGGGATCATTTCTACGGCCCGTTCGCCGACCATCATGGGGGGCCATCGTGTTGGCGACCGTCACATGGGGCAGCACCGAGACGTCGGCGACGCGGAGGCCGTCGATGCCGTACACCCTGAGCCGGGCGTCCACGACGGCGTCCGCGTCCCGGCCCATCCCGGCCGTGCTGCTCTGGTGCCAGTACGTCTCGACGGCGTTGCGCAGGAACAGGTCGAGGGTGTCCGCATCGCAGGACGCGGGGGGCACCTCCCGTTTGGCGAACGGGCGGAGCGCGGCGGAGTTGCCGACCTCGCGGGCCATGGCGACCGCGGACAGGGCCGAGCGGACATCGCCGGGATCGGCGAAGAAGTTCGTCTCGATGCGCGGCCCAGCCAGCGGGTCCGGGCTCGCCAGGCGGACCCGGCCGCGGCTGCCGTGGCGCAGGCGCATGGCGGGCATCAGGGTGAAACACCGTTTGGGCGGCGGGTACTGGGCCGCGCTCTCGGCGGAGACCGACGGAGCTGGCGAGAGGTACATGACGTACTCCGGTGCTCCCGGCCGTGTGTCGCCGCCCCAGAAGCAGACGGCCTGGCTGCGCGTGGGCACCGGCATCGGTACGTCGGCGGCTTCTCACATGCAGGGCAGGCGTATGTGGTCGTCGAGGTTGCGGCCGACGCCGGGCAGGTGCCGGGCCACCGGGACGCCGGCGGAGCGCAGTTCGGTCTCGTCCCCGATCCCGGACCGCATCAGGACGGCCGGGGTACCGATCGCGCCCAGCGACAGCACCACCTCCTGTGCTGCGTGCGCGCACACCGGCTTGCCGTCGTGGACGATCTCCACGCCGGTGGCCCGGCCTCCGCGGAGCAGGACACGGGAGACCGTCGCGTGCGGCAGGACCGTGAGGTTGGGCTGCTCCAAGCGGGGGGGGCGACGTAGCGGTGGAAGGGCGTCTGCCGTACTCCCGCGTGGTAGTTCTCCTCCCGTACGGCGCAGCCGGCGTCCTTCCTCATCAGGGCGCCGTTGGCGCTGTCGAAACGGGGGACACCGGTGGCTTCGGCGCCGTCGAGGAAGGCGGTGAACAGCGGGTGCACGTCCTGCGCCGACTGGATCCGCATCGGCCCACCGCTGCCCCGGCGTTCGGGGTCGGGCGCGCCCTGCCAGTCCTCGATCTTCCGGTAGAGCTCCAGTACGTGCGCGTAGCCCCACGCGGGATCGCCCGTCAACTCGGCGTAGGAATCCCAGTCGCTTTGGTGCCCGCGCGCCCATACGCCGGCGTTGATGGAGCTTCCCCCGCCCAGACCGCGGCCCGTCGCGTAGGCGAGCCGGCGCCCGTTCAGGTGCGGGTTCGCCTCTGTGACGTGGTCCCAGGTCCGCTCGGTGCCGAGGTTGGCGGGCCACAGGTCGGGGTTGCGCACGCGCTCGTCATCGTCGTCGCCGCCGCTCTCGACGAGCAGCACCGTGACCGCCGGGTCAGCCGCGAGCCGGCCAGCCAGAACGGACCCGGCCGAACCGGCGCCGCACACGATGTAGTCGAAGGCGGCGCCGTCGTCGATCCGGTCGGCGAGTCCGGCCCGGGGAGGCAGTGCGGCAGCCGTGGGGTCGCCCTGTCCGGGCGAGTTGCTCATGCTCGTCATCTCCTTGGAGTCGGGTACGGAACGATTGACGGGTCTCCGCCATACCCGTTTCGCGGCTGATCGTTGAAGGGGGCGGGGCCGTCAGCCGGTGGTTGCCTGGGATGCGTCGAGGAAGGCGTGGTGCTGCGCCAGGGTCCCCTCGACGCTTGTCATCCGGTGGTCTCTCGCTTGGTCGGTGCTTGCGTTCTGGGCGCTGAGCTGCGCTTGAGATTGCCGGCAGTCCCGCGGCGATGAAGCGAGCCGGGGCAAGGATCTGCTCTCTGGGGCGGCGCCGGGGTGTTCGGCCTCGGCCCGGTCGAAGGCCGCCTGGTCCGCGGCGACGATGCGCAGCCACTCCGCGACCAGCGCGTCCTTGGTCCCGAAGTGCCGGTAGGTCGCCATTTTGGTGGTCTGGGCCGGCTCGGCGATCGTCTGGACACCCGCCCGCCGGCCCCCTCGCTCCGGAAGAGCTCTTGCGCAGCGTCGAGGATGTGCTTGCGAGGCGGCAGTTCGGTGCGGTGCGGGGGCAGGGCGCTGTGCGCGGCGTCCGGCTCCTCGGGTGTTCCGCCCGCTCGGCAGATTCGTTCGGCTACGCGCGTGCTTCGACGCGTGCCAGGTAGTCCTGAATGAGGCAGACGTACGCCTCTCGAAGGGGTTCCTTCTCCAGAAACCCCATATGGGCGGCGCCGGGCCGCGTCACATGCTCGGAATCCGGAATTCTTGCGGCGATGTCGGCGAGATGGGCGGGTACGCATTCATCGAAATCGCCACCGAGAACCAGTGCAGGGACACGGATCCGGTCCAGTGTGTCGTAGATGTCCCAGTCCTTGAGAATGCCGGTCACATGGTAGTCCGCGTGCCCGATCATGGTCCGGAACGTCGTCAAGCTCATGAGTTCCGGGTCCAGGCTCACGGAAGAGGTGCGCAGCACGCACGCGCGCAGATACTCCTCTTGGGCCTCCCGGTAATCAGGGTCGCCCGTCTCGCCTCTCAGCTCCCGGCCGTAGGTGCGGTCGAGTACGTTGCCCGGCAGTTTCGCCATCAGGTCCCGGACCTCCTGCTCGAACCGGGGCACGCTCGCCAGGCCATTGGCGCAAACCAGGCTGGTCCATTCCGGCGCCCGCTCCGCGGCGTACTGCAGGCCGAGCATCGCTCCCCAGGAGTGGGCCGTAGACGTGGGGGCGTTCCAGGCCGAGCCCCTCGCAGACCGCGCCCAGTTCGTCGAGAAAGCGGTCCACCGTCAGCAGCGCGATGTCGTCGACCGGGTCCGAACGCCCTACGCCGAACTGGTCGTACCAGATGACTTCGCGTCCTTGGGCGAGTGGGGCGAAGACGTCGAACAGCGGGTCGCTCGGGTAACCCGGTCCGCCCGTGGACGACCAGCAACGGCGCACCTCCGCTGCCCGTTCTGCGGTACCACACCTCGCCACCGCCCCCCGGCACCGGGACCCTGCCGTCCGTCATGCCGGCCCCACCTCATAGGAATACTCCTCCATCCGGTCGATGAGATATCCGTCGAACCGGACGTACATCGCGGTGTGGATTTCACTGCGCGCCCCGTCGGACCCGGCCAGGCGGAGAACGTGTTGCTGAAGCACCTCGTTCGCGCTTTGGAATTGGCGTGTTACGTCGAACCGCAGCGAGGCGACCGTGCCGACGAGGGACGTGAGCAGTTCCAGTTTTTCGTCGATCGTCTGGTCGCCCTTGCCGTCGTTGTGCCATACGGTGGCCGTTTCCGCGCACATGGCCCGTACTTCGCCGAAGTCATACGCTTCCAGGTGCCGCAGACACTGAGTCGCCAGCTCACCGATGTTCTTCCTCATGTCACATTCCTCTGAGGGGCTGGATTGGTGGCCCCAAATATAGGAAGGAAGGGCCGTGGGTATAAGTCTTTACTTGGTTCCGCGGTTCAGGCAGTCGGACAGCAAGCGCGAAAAGCCCGCAGGTCAGAGGGATGGCGGCACGTCCGAGAGGGCTTTTGCTGGGGAAAATCGGTAGTTGGCCGACGGTGCAGGGAGCTTTCTTCATGCGGGCCCCGTTTAGACGTTGTTTCAGTTGGTGAGCTTGCGATAGCTGTTGAGTGCCGCAGCGATGCCGACGAAGGCAAGGAAGTGCTCGGCCTTGCGCTCGTAACGGCGGTGCAGGCGGCGGCAGCCGGCCAGGACACGGTTCTCTCGACCACCCAACGGTGACGGCCCAGCCGCTGTGGAGACTCGACGCCCTGGCGGGCGATGCGGTGACGGATGCCCCGCTCGCCAAGCCACCTTCGCAGGTGAGGGTAGTCGTAGCCCTTGTCGGCATGCAGCTTGGCCGGCCGTCGGCGTCGAGACCCGCGGTGGGAACGGATAGGCGGAATGCCACGCACCAGCGGCTGCAGGCCCAGGCTGTCGTGCGTGTTGGCTGCGGAGATGCCCAGTCAGTGCGGACCGCCACCAGGGTTCCTCCACGCGTCGGCCGCTATTCGGCCTTGATCGCCGCCAGCATGTTCAGCTTCGCGGCCCGCCGGGCCGGCCACAGCGCGGCCAGCATGCCGACCACCGCGGCGAGCGCCAGGAAGACGGAAGACGCCCAGCCGGCCCCACGGCAGCACCAGCTCGTACGTGGCCATCAAGGAGCCGATCAGCTCACCGGCCGCCCAGCCGAAGAAGACGCCCAGGCCGATGCCGAGGACCCCGCCGAACAGCGCGATCACCAGCGACTCCAGGCGCACCATCTGTTTGATGCCCACCCGGTCCAGGCCGATCGCCCGCAGCATGCCGGTCTCCTGGGACCGCTCGACCACCGACATCGCCAGGGTGTTGACCACGCCGAGCACCGCGACGACCACGGCCATGGCGAGCAGCCCGTAGAGCATGTTCAGTATCAGGTTGACCCCTGATTCGATCTCCTCGGACACGTCCTTCATGTCCTGGACGGAGAGCGCCGGGTTCTTGCCGAGGGTCTTGACCAGGGCGTCCTTGGCGGCGTCGGTCGCGCTGTCCTTGGTCTTGACCAACGCCTGTATGTCGGTGGGGTGCTTCTGGTGCGGGGCCAGCACAGAGGTGTCGAGCATGATTCCGTGGAGCATCTTGTTGCCCTCGTACACACCGGCGGGAGAACGAGCGGGCGCTAGCCGACTGGGCCGACTGGGCTGCGCACCGTCACGGCACCTACGGTCTCGGCCCTACCCGCGCCGAGGTGCTCGCCGCCCTCGGCCGGATCGTCACGGCGACCGCCCGTTACCCGCTGGCCCTCGGCACCGCGCCGGATCGCTACCGTATCGACGATACGCAGGTGCCGTTCGTGTTCCTCCAAGGGGTCTCCGACGACACCGATCAGGCGCGGGCGGAGTTCGGCGAGTTCATCGCCGTGCTCGCCAAAGCGGCGGCCGGAGAGCCGACGCGCGTGTCACCGCGGTTCGTCTCCGTACTGCGGCCCCTGGTGACGGGCGACGACGAGTGCACCGGGGCGCAGGCCGCGGTCCTCTGCGGGGACAAGCCGGCCCCGCGCGACCCGGAGCGATACTGGGAGGACGTCCGGTGCAGCCGCGCCGAGCAGCCGCTGTTCGGCCCGCTGGTCGACAACATCGGTGTGTGCTCCTTCTGGGGCCGGCCGCGCGAGCGGCCCACCCAGGTGCGGCACGGCGCGCCCGCGCTGATCGTGGCCGCCACCGGCGACCCGCGCACCACGTACCGCAGCAGCGTCGCGCTGCACGGCCTGCTGTCCGGCTCCCCGCTGCTCACCGTCAAGGGCACCAACCGCCACGGGCTCTACGGCGAGTACGGCAACGCCTGCGTGGACGCCAAGGTCAACCGTTACCTGGCCACCGGCACTCTGCCGCCCGCCGACGAGACCTGCCCCTCGCGGGCGGAGCGGTAGCACCCTTTCTCGCCTGCCCGGAACTCGCCCTACCAGATGTCCACTTCGCCGCACTCCCACAGTTCGGTGCGGTGCGCGTCCACCAGAGCTCCGATCCGGCGCAGCGCTGCGTCGACGGGTCGCGGGTCGAGCCGGCGCCCGTCGCGCAGGCGCAGGGCCACGTGGCCGTCGGCGGCCTCCTTGGCGCCGATGACGGCTTGGTACGGAACGCGGCGGTCCTCCCGGATGCGGGCGCCCAGGCTGCCGCGTTCCGGCCCGACGAGCCGGGCGCGCAGCCCGAGGCGGGTGCAGCGCTCGGCGACGGCCTCGGCAGCGGCCACCTCGCTGTCGGAGATCGGCAGGATCACCAGCTGGGTGGGTGCGAGCCAGGCGGGGAAGGCGCCGCCGTGCTCCTCGATGAGGTGGGCAACGGCGCGCTCCACGCTGCCGATGATGCTGCGGTGGACCATGACCGGGCGGTGCCGGGCGCCGTCGGGTCCGATGTAGTGCAGGTCGAACCGCTCGGGCTGGTGGAAGTCGATCTGGACGGTGGACAGGGTGGACTCCCGTCCGGCGCTGTCGGCGACCTGGACGTCGATCTTCGGCCCGTAGAACGCCGCCTCCCCCTCGCCCTCCTCGTAGGACAGTCCGGAGCGGTCGAGGACCTCGGTGAGCAGGGCGGTGGACCGCTCCCACATTGCGGGCGCTGCGACGTATTTGCCGCCCGGGCCCGGCAGCGAGAGCCGGTAGCGGGACGGCCGGATGCCGAGCGCCTCGTACGCCCGCCGGATCATGCCGAGGGCGGCCCGCGCCTCGTCGGCCGCCTGGTCCAGGGTGCAGAAGATGTGCGCGTCGTTGAGCTGGATCGCCCGTACGCGGCTCAGCCCGCCGAGCACCCCGGACAGCTCGGCCCGGTACATGCCGCCCAGTTCGGCCATCCGCAGGGGAAGTTCGCGGTAGCTGTGGGCCCGGGAGCGGTAGATCACCGCGTGGTGCGGGCACAGGCTGGGGCGCAGCACGACCTGTTCGCCGCCGAGGTCCATCGGGGGGAACATGTCCTCGTTGTAGTGCGACCAGTGGCCGGACAGCTCGTACAGCTCGCGTTTGCCGAGCACCGGCGAGTACACGTGCTGGTAGCCCGCCCGGCGTTCGACGTCGCGGACGTATTCCTCCAGGGTGTGCCGTACGGTCGCGCCGTCGGGCAGCCAGTACGGCAGTCCGGAGCCGATCAGCGGGTCGCTGCCGAACAGGCCGAGTTCGCGGCCCAGTCTGCGGTGGTCGTACATGGTGGTCTCCTCGCGTGCGGTGGGCGAGTGACCGAACGGCGAAGCCCCGGGGCACTCGCCCCGGGGCTTCGGCTGGATCAGGTGTCAGCGCGCCGGGACCGTGTCCGGCGTCGTCGTCATTCCGGCGCGCTTCATGCGGGCGACCGTAGCAGGCGGGCCGATTCGCGCGGTACGGGTTTTTCCGCGACCGCCGTGGTCCGCCGCGCCCGGACGCGGGGCGGTCGTCAGCGCAGTCGCCGTACGAAGATGTCCGTCGCCCCGTTGGTGTCGCCCGGCACCAGGTCGGCGCTGGCGCTGGTGAAGGCCACCAGCCGGCCGCGGCGGTCGGGCGACACCCCGTAGGAGCCCTCGGCGGGCGGTCCGCCGTCCGGGGTCGAGCCGAGCCGGGTGACCTCGCCGGTGTGCAGGTCGCGGGCGAACACGTCCCAGGTGCCGTTGGTGTCGTCCGGTACCAGGTCGGGGGCGTTGGTGGTGAAGAAGGCGGTCCGGTTGTCGGCGCTGAGGCCGGCGCCGGTGACGCTGCCCGTCGGGCGGCCGCCGTCCGGCCGCGCGGCCAGCCGTGCGTACGCGCCCGTGCGCAGGTCGCGGGAGTAGAAGCCCCACCACCCGGACTCGTCGCCCGGCAGCAGCGCGTCGCTGGTGTCGAAGAGGAGGTACCGGCCGTCCGGCGAGAAGTGCAGGCCGTACTGGACGCGGGCCGGGATGCCGTTCTGGTTGTACGCGCCCGCCCTGGTCCCGCCGGTCCGCAGGTCGTGCACGCCGAACGACACGTACGGCGGCTGCGGCCTGGCGGTGCCCGGCGTGCGCCGGGGCCAGGGGAACAGGTTCTTCGCTTCGGTCGTGAAGGCCACCTGCCGCCCGTCGGCGCTGATGACGGCGTTGTCGGAGGCCGCGTCGGCCTGCGTACCGTCACTGGCGACGCTGACGCGCCGCGTGGTCCCCTGCTGCCGGTCGCGGACGAAGACGTCCGCCCGGCCGTTGGTGTCCCCCGGCACGAGGTCGTCGCGCAGCGAGGTGAAGGCGAGGTAGCGCCCGTCGGCGCTGATCGAGGGCAGGAAGCTGCGCCCGGCGCCCGGGTCGCCGTCGTGCCGGGTGATCAGCTCGGTGGTGCCCGTGCGGCGGTCGCGGAGGAAGACGTCCATGCCGTCGCCGGAGTCGTGGGGGTCGAGGGTGTTCGACGGCGAGTCGAAGGCGACGTACCGGCCGTCGGCGCTCACCGCGTGCACATAACCGGGTTCGTATCCCGGCGAGCCGTCCGGGTTCGCGCTGACGAGATCCACCCGCCCGGTGCGCAGGTCCTTGGCGTACAGCTGGATGCCGGTCCCCTCGGGCGTATCCGGTACGAGGTTGCGGGCCCGGCTGGTGAAGACGACGACGCGTCCGTTCGCGCTGAGCACGGCGCCGGAGGAGTCACCGTCGGCCTGGGCTCCGGTGGCGCTGACGCTGATCCGCCGCGCGCTTCCCCCGGCCGTACCGGTGTCCGCGCCGAGGGCGGACGCGGCGGGCAGCGTCGTGACACAGGCCGCCGCCAGCACTGCCAGGACAGTGGTCCATCGCCGCATGTTTCCTCCCCAGCCCCATGGACACCGGACGCAACAGCGACAGCCAACTGCACGCCGGCACCACGGACAACGGCGGAACCGGCCATGCCGCGGCCCGTGCCGGTCAGTGCGGTACGGGCCGGGGCCGGGTCAGCTTCCCAGGTGGAGGGGACCGCTCCAGTAGGAGTTATCGGCCCGCGAGAAATCAGGGCAGAACCCGACCTCCGCCTTGTCGGCGGCCTCGGGCGGGAGCGAGAACATGTACCTGCCCACGATCGTCTTGCCGGCCTGGAGCTTGCCGTCGATGATCTTCTGTCGTCCGCTTCCGTCGATCACCAGCTCCGCCCTGGTGCCCCTGGCGTCCTTGACGTCGGGCAGCCCGGGGTGCAATTCGACGTCCCGGCTGCCGGTGTTGACGATCGTGACCGCCACCTGGATCGGCTTTCTGCCCTTGACATTCGTGACCGCCACGCCTTCGGGAACGAACCGTTCCGGCTCGGCGACGGTGACCTTCAGCCCGTCCGGGAACATGTACGTCTTGCCGAACGTCAGATGGCGGGCCTTCTCCTCCCGCTCGGCCTTCTCCTCCTCCTGCCGGAGCTTCTCCCGCTCCGCCTCCACGGACGCCTCCACCTTCTTGACGTGCGCACGCGTCTCGTCGACGGCCTTCTTCGCCGCCATGGCGACGAAGACCCCGCAGGCGATCGAGACCACCAGGCCGAGGGCGCCCAGGCTCGTGCCGACCATCGCCACCGACCCGTTCGTCGCCAGGCCCTTGCGGTCGCGGCGCATCCCGATGATGCCGAAGATCACGGCCAGCAGGCCCGGCAGCCAGGTCATCCAGAACAGGAAGATGAACACGCCGAGCACCAGGCTGACGATGCCGAGGACCAGGGAAGTGATACCCATGCCGTTGCGCGGCGGCCGGGCCGCCAGCAGCGGATCCACCGGGTACGGGGTCCAGGGTGCGGAGGCCTGGTCCGGGGCCGGTCCGGGCGGCGGCGGGCTCCACGGGTCGCGGGCCTCGGCCGCCGGCTCACCGGACTGATGGCCGTCGGACGGAGGGGACACACTCATACACAGTCCTCGATATCAGGTCTATCAAGACAAACGGTTGACATTACCAGTCGTTCTGTTCGCGCCGTGATCAGGTCGCCCCCTGGCCGCTCACCGCGCCCCGCAGCGCCGCGTCCCGGATGCCGCAGAACGCCTTCGCCGGATTCTCGAAGTAGCGCCACGGCAGCGCGTCCACGTAGCCGTCCACGTCCCGGAACTGGATCATGGCCGCCTCGTACCGCTCCTGCCGGGTCAGGAAGTACGCCAGCAGGTGGCGGGCCTCCGCCAGCCTCGGGTGGTCCGGCCGCGCCGCCGCGACATCCGCCAGCGCCGCGTCGGTCATGCCCCGGACCTCCGGCCAGCCGAACGCCTCGGACGGCGCGTCGTCGTGGTGGTGCTCGAACCAGGCGAGCAGCCGGATGACCGTCAGCAGACTGCCGGGCGGCGCCGACGCCGCGGCCTGCCCCGCGAAGTCCCGGGCCGTCTCGGCGGAGCCGTGCCACTTCGCGCACCAGTACTGGAGCGCCGCCGCGTGGGCCTCGTAGTGGTACGGAGCGCGGGCCGTGACCTCGTCCCACAGTGCGAGCATCGCCTCGTGCGGGGCGTTCAGGCCCTTGTAGAGCGGGATTTCCTTCAGGTACGGCGTGGGGTCGCCCGGCAGGGCCAGTTTCCGCGCCCGCTCGAAGTCCTCCCGGGCCTCCCCCAGCACCCGCAGGAACCCGGCGGCCTGCTCGCCGGTGACGTGCTCGGCCCAGGCCCCGGTGCGTATCTCCCAGGCCAACGCCACCTGCGCTGCGGCCCGTACGACCGCCGCGTCCGGGTCGTCCGGGCGCGCGGCCTGCCAGGCCCGCAGCCAGGCGTCGTCCCGGGCCGCCTGGTCGGCGACGATGCCCACCAGGTAGGAGCGGCGCTCCCAGTCCGTGCCCGCGGCGGCGATCGCCCGGGCGGCGGGCTGCCATTCGCCCCGGGCGAGGGCCGCTTCCACGGCGTCCGCTTCGGGGTCCGGGAAGGACCGGTTCGTGTTCTGCTTCTCCCGCGGCACCAGATCAGCACCGGCCGCCGCGGCGAGCTTCGACGTACGTCTCCGCTTCACCAGCCAGACGACGAGCGAGACCACGAGGATGGTCAGGGGGATCATTCCGTGCATGAAGTGGGGTGGTCCGTTCGGGAGTTGGTGGATTTGTGGGTTTGTGGATTCGTGGGTTTGTGGATCGAAAATCAGGGGGTTCGCGCACAGCGGGGTGGACGTGCGGCGGGTGGACACATGACGGGGTGGACGCATGACGGGGTGGACGTGCTGGTACGCGCAGGTGTCGGCGCGCCGGGCCGGTGGGCGAAGAACCCGTAGCAGTTCAGTTCGCGAGGAGGGCCCGTAGCGGCGCCGTGTCCGGGTCGTCCGCGAGGGCCGCCCGTACGGCTGCCGCCAGCGGTTCCGTCAACTCCCGCTCCTCCGGCAGCCACAGCCGTGGCGGTGTGGACCAGGAGAGCGTCCAGCGCGCACCGGCCGCTTCCACCAGGGCCAGTTCGGCCAGCGACCGCGTCCCGCATGCGAGCGCCGGCCGCAGGAATTCCCGCGCCGCCCGGCCGCTCGCCCGCGCAGCCTCCGGCGACTTGGGCAAGTGGTCCGCGACCTGCCACAGCCGCCCCGCGTCGATGGCGTCCAGCAGAGCCGCCAGGTCCCGTGCGGCACCGGCCGCGGAGTCTCCGGGCTCCCGGGCATCCATCGGGAGTGTACGCACCATCTTCGCATCCGCCTCCGACAACGCCGTGCGCAGCGCCTCCGCGTCCGCCTCCGCCAGCGCGTGCGTCGCCCGGTGGATCAGCTCCGGCCAGTCGGCCCGTTCCATGGCCAACGCCTCCGGCGTGAGCAGGACGCGCTCCAACTCGACCAGCAGCCGCCCGGGTTCACGCAGCAGCGCCAGCGCTGGACGCGCCGGATCGGCCGCCCGGCCGTCGTCGGGCAGCGCTTCGATCAGCCGGATCCGCTCGGCCACGGGCGGGTGCGAGTCGTACGGCGACCCGTTTCCCGGTCCCGGTTCGCCGCGCAACTCTGCCAGGTCCGACCGCAGCTCCGGGTCGGCGAGCAGGTGCCGCACGCCGCCGCAGACCTCGCCGGGCGGCGGGAGCAGGGCCGCGCGGGCGCCCAGCGCGACGTACTCGTTCAGGTAGAAGTCGTGTACGACGTCCAGCACCGCGATCTCGCGCAGCGCCGACGCGGTGGCGTCGCGGCCCGCGACGCGGGCGGCCACGCGGTCGGCGGCGAGTTCCTGCCCACGGCCGACGCTGTTCGTGGCGCGCAGATAGAACCGTGCGTACGCCTGGAACGGCCGGGCCATGGAACCGTAACCGAACCCGGTCCGGCCGCCGGCCCTCAGGTCGATGCTCCGGCCCTCGCGCACCGCCTCGCCGGCCGGCCGGCCCTGCCGCGCCCACGCCCGGTCCCTGAGCTTGCGCCGCGGCGCCTGGAACCCCTCGACCGTACGCAGCACGCTGTCCCGGCCGCGCAGGGTGATGCCGGCGAGCCGGGTGTCCGCGTTGCCGTAATGGCCCAGCTCGTGGGCGATCACCGAGTGCAGCTGCGGTTCGGTCAGGCCGATCAGCAACGGCACGCCGAGGTACAGGCGGCGCCGTCCCGGCAGCAGGCCCAGCAGCCGGGCGTCCTCGCGGACGGCCGCGTTGACCTCTTCGGTGAGGAGGATCGCGTCGGGGGCGCGGGTGCCGGTGCGCTCGGCGAGCGAGCGGACGGCGCGCCACAGCTCGGGCTGTTCGGCGTCGGTGACGGCCAGCCCCTCGGTCTCGGGTACGCCGTTTCTGCTCCCGCGCTTGCTGTCGCCGCCGGCCGCGCCGAGCGTGAAGACGCCGCGCAGGACCGGGAGACACAGCAGGACGCAGAGGACGGTGACCGTGAGCGCGGCCGCGGGCGGCACCCAGACCCAGGCCGCGAGGGCGGCGCCGGCGAGCAGGGCCAGTACGGCGAGGGCGAGCACGTAGAAACCGGCCAGCAGGATCAGTGCGCGCAGCGCGCGCAGAGATGTGCCCACAGGGCAGAGTCCCCCCACAAACAGAAAAACGGAGCGAGAGGATCATATGTGCGATTTGAAGGGCGCACGCACCATTTTCCGGGATCGGTGGCGGGCCGGGCGCGACCCCCTGCATGCCAGGGCCATGCCAAGGCGTGGACGGCCGCGGGCTAGTCTGCGGTGATCCACTTTCCGGTCCGCGTGCCCGGCACGCACGTCTCCGCCCAACGAGGGAACCCTTCATGTCCACGCCTCCCCCACCGCAGAACGGCGGCTACCCCCCGTACGGCCACCCCGCGCAGCCGCCGCAGAGCCAGGCACCGTACGGTCAGGCGCCGTACGGCCAGCAGCCGTACGGTCAGCCCCCGAATCCGCAGGCCCCGTACCCCCAAGCCCCGTATCCGCAGGCCCCATATGCGCAGGCTCCGCAAGCCCCGCAGGCCCCGTACGGCCAGGCACCCAACGGCGGCCCCGGTGGGCGGCCGCCGCGGCAGGTGCGTATCCCCGGCATCGTGCGGGCGCTCATCGTTCTGCTGATCTTCGGTGGGATCGGCGCGTGGGTGGTGATGCACCAGGACGAGTACAACGCCGAGAGCCGGAAGCGGCCCAAGGCCGACCCGCAGAGCGTCACGGCCGCGAAGGTCGGCGACTGCCTCCAGCAGACGGGCGGTACGGACCAGGAACCGGAGCTCAAGATCATCGACTGCGGGAATTCGGCGGCGAAGTACAAGGTGGCCAAGGTCGGCGCGGGGACCGGCTGCGAGCCCGGACAGGCCAACTACCGGAGGTTCGACAAGTACGACCGGGAGCTCATGAGCCTGTGCATGACGCACATCGACGCCAACCGGTGACCTCGTACGCTCACGCCATGACGACACACAAGGCCCCGCACGCCCACTCCGACCTCGATACCAGCCTCGGTGCCGACCTCGATACCGCCTTCGATGTCGACGCGATGCTCGCGGACCTGAGGGCCCTCGTCGAAATCGAATCCCCGTCGCGCGATCGCGACGCCTTGGCCGCGTCGGCGCGCACGGTCGCCGCCGTACTCGAAAACCGCCTGGGCGGGCAGGCCACCCTCATCGAGAGCGAAGCCGGGCCGCATGTCCACTGGTCGGGCGGCGGCGACCCGGACGTACTGATCCTGGGGCACCACGACACGGTCTTTCCGCTCGGCACCCTGGCCCGCCGCCCGTTCAGGGCCGAGCACGGGCGGGCGACCGGGCCCGGCGTCTTCGACATGCTGGGCGGCCTGGTCCAGGCGGTCCATGCCGTGGCCTCGCTCGCCGACCGGTCGGGCGTGGAATTCCTGGTGACCGCCGACGAGGAGGTCGGCTCCCACTCCTCCCGGAGCCTCATCGAGGAACGGGCCCGCGCCTGTGGCGCGGTCCTCGTCATGGAGGGTGCCGGTGAGGGCGGAGCCCTGAAGACCGGCCGCAAGGGCTGCGGCACCTTCCACGTCACCGTCACGGGCCGGGCCTCGCACGCGGGCCTCGAACCCGCGGCGGGCGTCAACGCCCTGGTCGAAGCGGCCCACCTGGTGCTGGACATCGCGGCGCTCGGCCGCCCCGACATCGGTACGACGGTCACCCCGACCGTCGCTTCCGCCGGAACCCTGGACAACGTCGTCCCCGCGGAAGCGACCATCACCGTGGACGTACGGGTCGAGACGGCCGACGAGAAGGACCGCGTCGAAGCGGCCTTCGCGGCGCTCTCCCCCCACCTGGACGAGGCGGAGATCACCGTTCGGGGCGGCATCGGCCGTCCCCCGATGCCCGAGTCCGCGTCGGCCGAACTCTTCGCTCTGGCACAGCGGTTGCTGCCCGGCGTCGAAGGAGTGGCGGTCGGCGGCGGCAGCGACGGCAACTTCACGGCCGCACTGGGCGTACCGACACTCGACGGTCTCGGAGCCGTGGGCGGCGGCGCCCACGCCGACCACGAGTACGTGGTGATCGAGGCCATGGCCGAGCGGGCGCGCCTGGTCGCGGGGCTGGTGGAGGCGATCCGCTCCGTACGGAACGGCCGCGACCAGGGGCGTACGGACCCAGATGCCCGGCCGCTGGATGCCTAACCGTTGTCGGGCCCGCCGGCGGCAGGCCCGACCAGGACAGGCTTGACGACGCGCCCCGTGGCGGCGGCTTCCGCGGCGGCCTCGATATCGGTGAAAGGGAACTCGGTGATGAGTTTTTCGAGCGGAAGCCGTCCCTGCCGGTAAAGGTCGATCAGTTCCGGAATGACCTTGGCCGGTACGGCGTCGCCTTCGGTCACCCCGCGCAGGGTGAGGCCCTTGGTCAGCACCGGCAGGGTGTCGAATTGCGCCGTACCGATACCGACCAGGGCGAGCGTGCCCCGTTTGCGCAAGGTGCCGATCGCCTGGGACACGACGGCCGGTTTTCCGGTCGTGTCGATCGCGTAACGCGGCCCTCCGTGGGTGAGATCGCGGAGGGCCGCCGCCACGTCGTCCTCGGTGGTGGGGTCGATGACCGCCGAGGCGCCCAGTTCCATGGCCAGCGAGCGGCGCGCGGCGATGGGGTCGACGGCGATGACGGTGCAGTCGTCGGCGACGGCGGCCATGACGGCACTCAGGCCGACACCGCCGGTGCCGAACACGGCCAGCGTGGCGCCCGGGGGCGGGCACAGGACCGTACGGACCGTACCGACACCCGTCTGGACACCGCACCCCAAAGGGGCGGCAACGGCCGCGGGGACATCCGCGGGAATCTTGACGGTGTTGCTCTCGGTGGTGAGGCAGTGCGACGCGAAAGCGGACTGGCCGAAGAAGTTGCCGTAGACCGGGGCGCCGTCCGTACGGGAGAGCGGGCTACTGCCGTCGGGACGGCAGCCACCGGCATTCAGAATCCCGGCGTCCTCGCAGTAAGCAGGCTCCCCCACCGCACACTGCGCACAACCACCACAACTCCGGTACGTGAGGCACACCGTGTCCCCGGGCACGAACCCGGTCACCGCGTCACCCACCGCCTCGACGACCCCGGCCCCCTCATGCCCGAAGACCATCGGCAGCCGCTGCGGAGGCCACATCCGCCGCATGCTCAGGTCGGTGTGACAGATCCCCGCGGCGGTGATCCGCACCAGAATCTCGTCCGCCCTGGGCGCTTCAAGCTCCAGATCCTGAACGGCGAAGGGCCCGCCGGGTGCTTCCACCAGAGCCGCTCGTATCCGCAACGCACACACTCCCTCACTGGTCACAGGCACGAAGACGCGTCTTCCCCACCCGAAACGCCTGCCTTTCGGCTCCAGGCCCGCCCCCTGTCCCGGCCCTGCCCCGTCCCAGCCTCGGGGAACTCGGTGGACGCCCGACAACCGATCAAGACACCATGCCGCCGTGGAATCACTCAAGATCATCGCCGGTGACGCAACCGACCCCCAGGCCAAGGGCCCGAAGATTATCGCCCATGTCTGCAACGACCTCGGCGGCTGGGGCAAGGGCTTCGTCCTGGCCGTTTCGCGTCGCTGGCCCGAACCGGAGCGCGCTTACCGCCGCTGGCACCGTGCGCGCGCCGAGAACGACTTCGCGCTCGGTGCCGTGCAGTTGGTGCAGGTCCGACCTGACATATGGGTCGCCAACATGGTCGCGCAACGCGGGATGAAGACCGGCAGCAGCGGCCCGCCCATCCGTTACGAGGCCGTCGAACGCAGCCTGCACACCGTCGCCGACCACGCCCTCGCCCACCAGGCATCCGTCCACATGCCGCGCATCGGCTGCGGCCTCGCCGGCGGCAAGTGGGAACGCATCGAGCCGATCATCAACAAGACCCTGTGCGCCCGCGGCGTATCCACTACGGTCTACGCCGCTTGAGCGGCTTCCGTCTGCCGCCGGTACCGGTAGAACGCCCACCCCGTATACCCCACCGCCGGTGCGGAGATGCCCGGCACCAGACACCACGGGAGGCCGAGCAGCAGGGTCAGGAAGCCCACGGCGGCGCAGGTGAGCGCCGTGGCTATGAGCAGGGGTCTGCCGTACGGGCGCCAGGTGAAGGGGGCGTGGGATCGGGGGCTGGTCAGCCGGACGGTGCCGAAGAGCAGGGTCATGGCGGCCAGCAGGCCCAGGAACGTGCCGAGGGCGGCCGTCATCTGGGGCTCGTCGCGTGGTGCGTCGGAGGTGGTTTGTTCCGCGCCCGCTTTACTGATCGTCATGACGCGGCCGCGCCAGACCGTACCGGTGATCCGGTCGCCCGGCTCCAGTGTTTCGAGCACCGGATCGGGGTCGCCGAACACCGCTTCCCCGTTACCGGCCGGCGCGCCGGACAGGGTCGCCTTGTAGCTGCCGTTCCGCCCGCCCCTGACTTCCGTGTTCTCGACCGTGAACGAGACCGTACGGAGGCAGTCGTGCGCCGCTTCCGGTCGCGGGTGGGCGGGGCACGGCTGGGCGGCCACGTAGTCCCGGTAGTGCTTGATGTCCGCGGGCAGCCAGGCGGCGAAGGTGAAGTAGCAGGACAGTGCCGAGATGGCGGTCAGCGCGATCAGCGCGATGCCGGTGAGACGTGCCCGGCCCGGGGACCGGTGGGCGGTCCGGCCGGTTCGGGGCGGGGGCAGTGGCGGGCCGTCCGCCCCGTGGGACGTGTTTGCTCGCGTCATCGTCATGGTTCGCCGTCTCTCCTGGCCTGGTCCGTGGCGCCGGCCCCGCGAGCGCCGCTCCGGGCCTGGCACCCCAGCCTTTCCCGGCCGGAGGCCGGCGCATCATGCGTACAGCAGGCAAGGGTTGACGGCTTCTATCTGCCATGGTCCGGCAATGGCGGGTCCTGTCGCGAAAAGCAGGTGCGAATAGGCGTATTTACATCCGATACTTGCGCGGACTCACAGCTGCACAGAGGAGGTGGGCGGTGAAACTCGCCGAAGCACTGGCGGAACGCGCGGAGGCGGCGCGGCGTGTGGAACAGCTGCGTGCGCGCGTCGTCAGCAGCGCGCGGTACCAGGAGGGCGAAACGCCCGCCGAGGACGCGGCCGAACTGCTGGCCGAGGCGGACGAGGTGCTGGCCACCCTGGAGACGCTGATCCGGCGCATCAACCGCACCAACGCCGCCGTGGACATGGGCCGGCACGGCACGCTCACCGACGCGCTCGCGCGCCGGGACGTGCTGCGGCTGCGTCACTCGGTGGTCACGTCGGCCGCGGACGCGGCGGCGGGGACGGGCGAGCGCGGGTACGGCCGGCAGCTCCGGTCCGAGCTGCTGACGCTTCCGGCGCTGCCGGTCGCGGAACTGCGGCGGCAGGCGGATCTCATCGCGCGGGAGGTCCGGGAGATCGACGTGGCGATCCAGCGGACGAACTGGGAGGTCGATCTGCTGGACTGAGCAGGCGGGCGGCAGCGGACGCCGATGTGGAGCAGGTAGCCGTTCCGGAGGCGTGCACACACCGAGGGCCGGCGGTTTTCCGGTCCACTCCTGGTGCGTGAAGAGCAACGCCGGGGTTCGATTCCCCACTGACAGTGCAGCTCAGCATCGCGTACAGGAAATGGTGCACACCGCACAGCACATCACCACGTGCAGATCCGGGGCGGCGAGGGCGGGTTCGGGGTTTCCACATCGTTCGGTACGGGGTGGGCGTGGCCGGGACAGGGGCATCAGGGCACGGCCCCCTCACTCCCCCGCCGCACTCCCCTGCTCCTCCTGCCGCACCCTCTTGTTACGTGCCCCCACCACCATCCCCGTGGCCACACCCGTTGCCGCGATCGCTGCCGGGACCATCCAGCCACGGTTGAAGACGTGGCCGAAGGCGTGGTCGAGGGAGAGCCTGCCGGGGCCTGTGATGCCGAGGCCGGTGGCTGTCAGGCCCAGGTAGGCGGGGTGCTCGTAGCCGCCGTCCTGCGCGAAGAAGCCGTTGGGCCGGTGTACGACGGCGGCGCCCGCCATCGCCCCCGCGGCGGCCGCGCCGGCAGCCGGGGTCGCCAGGCCCAGGGCCAGCAGCACACCGCTGCCGACCTCGGTGAGCCCCGCGACCGTCGCGTTCGCCTTGCCCGGTACGTACCCGACGGACTCCATGAACTGGCCGGTCCCCTCAAGCCCGCCGCCGCCGAACCAGCCGAACAGCTTTTGCGCGCCGTGCGCGGCCAGCACGCTGCCTGCGCCTGCCCGGAGCAGCAGCAGGCCCAGGTCTCGTCGGTCGAAACAGGTCACGGTGACTCCCGGAGCAGCTGGCAGGGACAGTCCCCTCCGCGTGCCCATCGTCGCTCCCCCGACACGTCGCGGCCTCGTCCACTCGGCCATTCAGGTGAGGGGCGGCGGCCCGGTGCGCGCCGGCGCCAGTGTGTGCCGGGGCGGGTCAGCCGGCTCCCCAGCCGCCGTCCAGGGGTACGGAGGCGCCGTTCACGTAACCGGCGTGCGGCGAGCACAGCCACAGCGCCGCCGCGGCGACCTCCTCGGGCTCCAGCAAGCGCTTGATCGGTGACCGGGCCAGCAGCACGTCATTGAGCACGTCCGCGGGGTCGATCCCATGCGCGGCGGCCTGGTCGCGGATCTGCTTTTCGACCAGCGGCGTACGGACGTAGCCGGGGTTGATGCAGTTGCTGGTCACACCATGCTCCGCGCCTTCCATGGCGGTGACCTTGCTCAGCCCTTCCAAGGCGTGCTTCGCGGCGACGTAGGCGGCCTTGTAGGCACTCGCCCGCCGCCCGTGGACGCTGGAGATGTTCACGACTCTGCCCCAGCCGTTCGCGTACATATACGGCAGCGTGCGCCGCAGCAAAAGGAACGGTGCCGTGACCATCACCTGCTGCATCAGCGTGAACCGCTCCGGCGGGAATGCGGTGAGCGGGGCCACGTGCTGGAATCCGGCGTTGTTGACGAGGATGTCGGCCTCGGCCGGCAGCCGCTCGATCGCGGCGGAATCGGCCAGGTCCGCGATATGCGCCCGGCCGCCGATTTCCGCGGCGACGGCTTCGGCCGACTCGGCGTCCTTGTCGACCACGTGGACCGCGGCCCCAGCCGCCGCGAAGGCGATGGCGCACGCTTTGCCGATACCGCTGCCGGCACCGGTCACGAGGACGGTACGCCCGCTGAGGTCGATGACGTCGGCGGAAAACGAGGAGGGGGGCGGCGTGGTGGGAATCATGATGGAGAACGGTAAGGGCAGCGCGGCCCGGTGCCTATGGGGGGGGTGGCCCACGGTCTGTGGGCCGCGGTGGCGAGTTCACGCCACGGGCCCGCGAACTCGCCGTCCGTACGGCCAGAATCGAGGGGACCCGCCGTCCACCGAGACCGGATAAGTGGGACTAATAAGGTCTGGTGGCACCGGAAAGGGTACGGATAGCGTGTTGCGTTTTGTTGTGATCCAGAGAAATCGGTGTTCGCGCTCAGTCGGTACGCCGGGAGCAACACGGTCCCGTCGTACGGTCCGCCCGTGGGTTACGCCTTTCCCCACGGGCATCGCTTTGCCGGGCAGCGTCAACCGGGCCATTCCTCGCCAGGGTTGGTGACAGCGCCCCCGTCTTTCCGCGCATGTGCCACGACCGGCTCCAGTGTGCGCGTGGTGCGCGTCCTTGGTGCTCGACCCGACGGAGGGGGATTCCGTATGTCCAGCGTCGTCGTCATCAATCCGGTGAAGTCCGGCGTCAAGTACAAGAAGGCGGTGAAGGACAGAGGGCACCGGCTCATTTCGGTGTACGCCTTCAGCGAAGAGCTGCTGGAGAAACGCTGGCCCTACCACGCGGACGGGGGCGTCTCGTGAGTGATATCGCGGACGAGATCGCCGACATCACCGGTACGGACGATCTGGCCGTGGTGGGGCGGGGGAACATCTCTGTATGACCATGCGGGGTATCCGCACGCCGTCGACCATGTCGTCCTCCGTATTCCGCGGTGTGTTCGAGAAGTCGGAGCACGCCCGGGCGGAGATCTTCGCCCAGCTCGGCGAGAAGTGACGTGCGAAGTGACGACGGACGGCCCGCGCACCGGCCGCGGCGCTGCCGTACGGCGTGCACCGGCGCACCGACGATCGAGGAGACCCCCTGTTGGCGACGGATCTGGTGCGCAAGTACCGGCTGCTCTTCGCGGTACCCGGCTTCCGCCTGTCGGCCGTCGCCGCCCTGACGGCCAAGCTCCAGCCGGGCATGTATGCGATGTCCCTGCTGGCCCTGGCATCGCACCATCTCGATTACGGCGGCGCCACCCTGGTGGTCGCGGCCGCGTCGTTCGGCGCGATGACCACGCCGCTGCGGGGCAGGCTGCTCGACCGGTACTCCTACGCCGCGGTGCTGTGGCCGCTGCTCGTCCTGCACCTCGGCACGCTGCTGCTGTTCGTCGCCGCCGCGCGCGCCCACGCCGGCCTCACCGCGCTGTTCTGCATGTCCGTACTGGCCGCCGTCAGCCTGCCGCCCATCGGCACCCTCACCCGTGTGATGTGGCGGAAGGCGGTCCCAGGTGACCTGCGGACGACCGCGCTGGCCCTGGACTCGGTCCTCGCGGACTTCGGCTTCATGGTCGGCCCGGTCGCGGCGGTCGTCCTGGCACGCAGCATCACACCGGATGCCTCGCTGCTGGTCTGCGGGCTGCTGGTGGCCGTCGCGGTGCCGCTGGGCCTGCGCGGCACCGGCGCCCGGTCCCCCAAGGAAGCGCCCGCGCGCGAGCATTGGGCAGGACCGCTGCGCTCGGCGGCGCTGCGCCGGGTCTTCAGCGTCGCGTTCTGTTTCTTCCTCGGCGTGAATGTCATGGAGGTCTCGCTCGCCTCCTACGGGCGCAAGGGCGAGGTGACGCTGGCCGGCGGGGCGCTGCTGAGTCTCATCGCGATGGCCAGCATGGCGGGCGGCGCGCTGCTCGGCGGCCTCCCCGCCCGGGCCGCCCGGCGCCTGATGCAACCCACCGTGCCGCTGGGTGGAAACGCGGTGTGCCTCCTGCTGCTGGCCGTCGCGAGCTTCGTCCACCCCTTCCTCGTGCCGCTGGCCTGCCTGCCGGTCGGCTTCTGCCTGGGCCCCTGCTTCGCCTCCGTGTACGGCACGGCAGCCGACCATGCGGGCAAAGGCGAGGAGGCCGAGACGCAATCGTGGGTGGCCGGGGCGATGATGGCCGGCGGCGCGCTCGGCGCGGCGGTCGGCGGCTGGTCCCTGGCACACGGCGGACTGGCCGGAGCCCTGCTGCTGGCCTCGGCGGCCTGGGCGGCCGGTGCGGTCTGCGGGGCGCGCGTCCCGCGTCTGTGCCCTGCCGTGGAGGGGGCGCGCGTCACTTCGGAAGCGTCGGCCGAGTGAGGTGGATGTGGGTGGCCAAGCGAACCCCCTAGTAGGACTGCCGAAGCCCTATCAGCCCCCTGGCCAGCACCGCCGCCCAGACCTGCCGTGCCAGCGCCTCGGTCGGCAGGGTGCCATCGAGTTCCAGGTCGCAGTCATGGCGGGCGGGTTCGACGTGTCGGTCGTGGGCGTCGCGGCGGTGGCGGAGGTAGTTGTGCAGCAGGACGTCGAGGGGGAAGCCGTCGCGCAGGCATTTGCGCTGGATCTTCCGTACGAGCCGGAGGTCGGCCGGGAGGTCGACGAAGACGTGAAAGCGTGCGCACGTCACCTGGGGTACGACGCGGCAGGCGAACAGGCCGTCGACGATGGCCACCGCGTGGGAGGCCAGCGCCGCTTCGGTGTCGAGGGTGAGGCGCGCGATGTCCAGCGACCGGGGATCGCCGAAGTCCAGGTGGGGTACGCCGTTCTCGCCGAGGTACCACACACCGCTGTCCGGTGTACGGAAGTAATAGTCGTCGGCGTGCAGCACCCGTACGGATTCGCAGGGTGTGGTGGCCGCCAGCGCGGCTGCCAGCGTCGTCTTCCCCGCGCCCGATCCCCCGGTCAGTGTCAGCAGCATCGGCTCGCCCTCTCCCCGTGACGTCCTGTGTTCGTTGCCGGGCCCGGGTTGGCCCGGTCGCGGCGGCACCAACGAGGAGATGTTGTGACACGACGTAGCGTCAAGGCCGGGATCATGGCGGGAGCCGCGCTGTTGCTCGCCGCCTGCGGAGGCGGTGCCGATGCTGCCGGACGGCGCGGTCGTCGCCGAACGCAGCACCGTCCTGCCGAGCGGCATGGAGCCGACGGCCGTGTGCGAGAAGGACGCCCTGCCAAGGGGGCGGACCTGGCGTTCGACAAGGACCTCACGCAGGTGGCGGGCATCGCCCGGGCCTGCAAGGTGGGCCGGGCCGCCGCCTTCGACCTGACCACGGGCAAGGAGGTCTTTCCGCCCGACCCGGACGCGTTCACCGAGCGCGCGAAGAACAGCGATGCCGTCTTCCACCCGGTCACGGGCAGGCTCTGGCACAACGCGAGCAGCCCCACGGCTTCCGGTCGAGCGACCCGATCGTCTCGCGCGGCACGGAGGCGGGCATCGCGAGCGAGCAGCGCGTCCCGTACGCGAAGATCCCGTCTCTCCTCGGACAGGACGGACCGCTGGCGGCCACCGTACTGGCCCCGACCGGCGTCCGCGGACGTGCCGTTCCGTCCGGCGGGGTGGTGGCCACGGGCGGGCGGTCCGGGGGCGTCCGTCTCACGCAGTTCGCGGACAAGGGCCGGGTCGGCGCAGACGCCTTCCTCACCGACCTGGGCACCAAGGGCCTGGGCGAGAGCAGGCAGTGGACGCCGTTCCGCAGGGACTTCACGGCCGGAGCCCGGCCGCTGAAGGTCGCGAACGTGGACCAGCCCCTCGACGGCGCGGACAAGCACCTACGTCCCTGGTCCGGCGGACAAGCACCGTACCTCCCTGGTCCGCTGGAACTGACGGCCGCGCGGCGCTCCCCGGCGGACCGCCGGGGAGCTACCCGTCCGCGGCCAGCGACGTGACGAGGTCGGAGGCGGCCAGGAGGCGTGCCTCCCCCGCGTCCAGTCCGGCCGGGTGCAGCGCGAAGACCTCCGCCTGTCCGGTCAGCGGCAGGTCGCCGCGCAGCAGGTACGCCAGCTGGGCCTGTCCGAGGTCCGGGGTGCCGGCGGCGTCCGTCGTCGGCGTCCCGATGCGGCCGGCGAACTCCGCCGTGTCCTCGCCGTCGCGGCGCCGGTAGGTGCTCGCCGAGCCGTCGTGGTGGCGCACCACGACGGTGCGCGCGCGGGCGGCGGCCTGCCAGGTGGCCAGTTCGCCGAGGCCGATCCGGGCGCCGGAGGCGAACAGGGCCGTCAGGCCCCGGCCGAGCGTGGCCAGGGCGTCCGCGTGGCGGTGCACGGCGTGGTGGGTGCCGGTGACGCCCTTGACCACGTCGAGCCAGCGCATCGTACGGCCCGCCACATCCAGGACCATCGGCACCGCGGCGCGGGCCCGGCCCGTCAGGTCGAAGCGCTGCTCCACCTGGCGCGGGTCGAACACCAGCCCCTCGTCCCCCGGCCGGTCGCGGACCATCAGCCCGGCGAACGCCTCGTCCAGGTCCTCGAACGCGACGTTGTTGTAGGAGAAGACCACGGCGACCGCATAGCGGACGCCGGCCGCCGCCAGCTGGTCCAGGTCGAGGTCCACGAACTCCGCCGCACCCTGCGGCGCCGGTGCGCTGGTCAGGTCGCCGGAGTGCACCGCGGCGTCCTTCCGGAAGCGCAGGTCGGTGTAGTCGCAGGTGCCGGTGTGCTGCCAGTCGGCGGTGTACAGCGCCACGCTCAGGTCCAGGTCGGTACGGCCGGAGACCGCGCTCTCCATCCAGTGCAGGAACAGGCGCACCGTACGTCCCTCGGGCACCGGCAGTTCACTGCCGCGCGGCAGGGTGACGAGGGCGCGCGAGGCGGTGCGCTCCGCGAACGGCGCGATGACACCGTTGAGTCCGGCATCGACGACCGCCAGGTCCACCGGCGGCCGGGCGGCGGCGCGGCGCAGTATCTCGCCGGTCAGGACGGTCACCGTACGGGCAACGGCGTCCGCGGGCAGCGGGCCGCGCTCGTCCGCGACGATGTGCGCCTTCGCGTTGCCGCCCTTGGGGAAGAAGACGCGGTCGTGCTGCTCGGGGGCGGTACGGGTCCGGATCTCGCCGAGGGCGGAGAGCAGCACCGCCGGGGACACCTTCCGTACGGCCTTGTCCAGCGCGGCCGGCACCGCGCCGACGTGGTCGCCGTTCGCGGCCGCCAGCCGCAGCAAGTGGTCCAGGCGGCGCAGCAGTTCGCCGGGGCGCTGGGCGAGCAGGGCGACGGCGGCGGGCACGTCCCGGTCCGCCAGCGCGGCTTCGACGCGGGCGGGCCAGTGCGGCAGGCGGACCCGGTCGCCGGAGGCGTCGGCGTACGGCAGGGTTCGCGCCTCCGTACGCAGCCGCTCGGACAGGGCGTCGTCGCTGAGCCGGACCTCGCGCAGTACGGCGACGGCGAGCGCGGCGCGCGGGTAGCGCTCGGCGTACTCGAAGGGGTGCAGCCGCTCGGCGGCGTGCTTCCACGCCCTCGGGTGGCGGCGCATGTCCTCGACGGCCAGGGCCGGTTCGAGCCGGTCGAGTACGGACAGCAGGGCGCGGCGCAGCGGGCGCGGCACCTGGGCGAAGCGGGGTACGTCGACCAGGCCGGCGTCGCCGCCGGAGCGCACCACGAGCAGCCGCAGCACATCGGTCGCGGTGTCGATCAGGCCGGTGGCCGCGGGCAGCGTCACGGCGTGCGCGGCCGGGTCGGCGAGCAGCCAGGCGAGGAGCCGGGCCTTGGTTTCGCGGCCCGGGACGGTGCGGGGCAGCCAGGCCAGGTCGGTGCGGTCCCGGGAGTCCAGGAGGGTGTGGAGGTCGTCGGTGTCCTGCGGGCTCGGCGCGCCGGTGCGGGCGAGGAGGGTGTTCAGCTCGCGGCCCGCGTCGGCCGTACGGGCGGCGAGGTCGCCGCCGTGAGCGAGGACGCGCAGGCGCTCGGGCAGGGCGCGGCCGGGCTCGGCTTCCGGGCGCGGTACCTGCGGGCTCAGGAACGGGTCGTCGGCGACGAGGCGGCAGTGGCAGACCGGGCAGCCGGAGAAGTCCTTGCCGTCGAAGCACATCCGGCACACCAGATGGGCGCACGGCGCGAGGGCGTGCACCGTCCCGTCCGTACCGCACAGGACGCACGGCTGCCGGGGCTTCTGGAAGAGGAGGGTCAGCACGCGGTCGATGTAGAAGGCGTCGGTGTCCGCGGGTGTGGTCTCCGGGAAGCCGCGGAAGAGCGGGCTGTAGTCGCGGTCCGCACCGAGGCCGTGGTCGAGGTCCGCGAGCAGGGCGCGGCCCGCCGCGGTCAGCGCCCGGGTGTCCAGTACGGACAGGGCCTGCCGCAGGTCGGCGGACATCAGGTAGCCGCGTTCCAGGAGGTCGGCCTCCAGCAGCGAGACACCCGCGAGGCCGTCCACCGTCGGGCGTGCCGCGTCCCCGGCCGTGGCGGCGGGCAGGTAGACCGCGCCGCGACGGGACAGGAGTACGGCAGCCAGGCTGCGGCGGCTGTCGGTACGGATCGTGCTGATGGTGAGCGTCATGGCCTTCCTCCCCCGCCCGGCGGGAACGCCGGGGCCACGCGAATTCCTGCGGAATACGTGCGCGAGTCGGCCTGTCGGTTGTTTCTGCCGCTTCGCGCCCCGGTGAACGTATCAAGCCCCGAAAGCGTGCCGCATCCGCATTGAGCTGCGGCCCGAGCGCAGGAAGAGCAGCTGGTCAGCGACACTTGCCCGAGATCAAGTCGGCGTCACGGCAAAGACGTTGAAGCGGGGCGGAAAGTGAGCGCACTCATTTTTCGAGAGAGGAAAGTGAGAAGGAAGCACGCTGCGGAGCCGCCCCGCGTGGCACACATTAGCAAGCGCCGGGGAAGCGGCGAAATGAATTTACGGGCAGGGCCGCGGGCTGCCGCCGGCCCCACCTCACCCGTGATCTACCTAACTCACACGCCAGCTTGCCTAAAGGCTTTAGGCAACTGCATACTCGGTTACGCCAAACGAAAGGAACCCCATGGCACGCGTAGGGCTGACCGCGGAACGTCTGACCCGGGCGGGCGCCGAACTGGCCGACGAGGTCGGCTTTGACCAGGTGACCGTCTCGGCGCTGGCCAGGCGGTTCGACGTGAAGGTCGCGAGCCTGTACTCGCACGTGAAGAACTCGCACGACCTCAAGACCCGGATCGCCCTCCTCGCCCTGGAGGAACTCGCCGACCGGGCCGCCGACGCCCTGGCCGGGCGGGCGGGCAAGGACGCCCTGACCGCCCTGGCGAACGTCTACCGCGACTACGCCCGGGAGCACCCCGGCCGCTATGCCGCGGCGCAGCTCAGGCTGGACCCGGCGACGGCCGCCGCCAGCGCGGGCGTGCGGCACGCGCAGATGACGCGGGCCCTGCTGCGCGGTTACGACCTGTCGGAGCCGGACCAGACCCATGCCGTACGGCTGCTGGGCAGCGTCTTCCACGGTTACGTGAGCCTGGAGCTGGGCGGCGGTTTCAGCCACAGCGCTCCCGACACGCAGGAGACCTGGACACGGGTCCTGGACGCGCTCGACGCCCTGCTGCGGAACTGGCCCGCGACCTGATCAGGGCCGGGCCCCGCACCGAACACTCCCTCCACCACGCCACACCTACAGGTAAAGGTCATGCACACCAACCCCGACTGGATCACCACCCCCATCACCGCCGACCTGCTGCGCGGCGCCCTCGACGTGGAACGCACCGAGCGCGGCGTGCTGCCGCACCGGCTGCCCGCGTGGGCCCGCGCCCAGAACGTCGACGGGCAACTGGCCATGGCCGAGTCGCAGCCGTCGGGCGTGCGGCTGGTCTTCCGTACCCGGGCCACCGCCGTCGAACTGGACGCACTGCCCACCAAGCGGGTGTACGTGGGCGCCCCGCCCCGGCCGGACGGCGTGTACGACCTGGTCGTCGACGGCCGTCCGGCAGGCCGGGCCGACTTGCCGGACTGCGGCAACACTCTGACCATCGACATGGCCGCCGGGACCGCCGAGCAGCGGCCCGGTGCGCCCGGCACCGTCCGCTTCACCGGCCTGGCCGACGGCCCCAAGGACGTCGAGATCTGGCTGCCGCACACCGAGACCACCGAACTCCTCGCGCTGCGCACCGACGCTCCCGTCGAGCCCGTACCGGACCGGGGGCGCCGGGTGTGGCTGCACCACGGCAGCTCGATCAGCCACGGCTCGGACGCGGCGAGCCCCACCACGACCTGGCCGGCGCTCGCCGCGTCCCTCGGCGGCGTCGAACTGATCAATCTGGGCCTGGGCGGCAGCGCCCTGCTCGATCCGTTCACCGCCCGTACGCTGCGGGACACGCCGGCCGACCTGATCAGCGTCAAGATCGGCATCAACCTGGTCAACGCCGACCTGATGCGGCTGCGCGCCTTCACCCCCGCCGTCCACGGCTTCCTCGACACGATCCGGGAAGGCCACCCCACCGCGCCGCTGCTGGTCGTCTCCCCCATCCTGTGCCCCATCCACGAGGACACCCCCGGCCCCTGCGCCCCGGACTTCTCCTCCATCAGCTCCGGCCAGCTGCGGTTCCGGGCCACGGGCGACCCGGCGGAGGTCGCGAGCGGAAAGCTGACGCTGAGCGTCATCCGCGACGAGCTGGCCCGGATCGTGGCGCAGCGGGCGGCCCAGGACCCGAACCTGCACTACCTGGACGGCCGCGACCTCTACGGCGCGGCGGACGCGGCCGAGCTGCCGCTGCCCGACGAACTCCACCCGGACGCCGCCACCCACCGCCGCATCGGCGAGCGCTTCGCCGGGCTGGCCTTCACCGGCGAGGGCGCCTTCGCGGACGGCCGGGCCGCCTGATCCGGGCGCCGCCCGCCGGTCAACCCTGGTGGGAGGCGAACAGGTCGAGCAGCCGCTCCAGTCCCCGGTCGCCGAACATCAGGTCCAGGTTGGCCGCGGACTCGGCGGCGGACGCCTCGCTGCGCGGGAAGAGGGCCTGCTCGTACGCGGCGAGGGCGGCTTCGGTGTCACCGGGGTGGGCGGCGACAGCCCGGCCGAGTTCGGCGCCGTCCAGCATGGCGAGGTTGGCACCCTCCCCCGCGAACGGGGACATCAGATGGGCGGCGTCGCCGAGCAGGGTCACGCCGGGGGTGCGGTCCCAGCGGTGGCCCACAGGCAGAGCGTGGATGTGACGCGGTACGAGCGGCCCGTCGGCGTCGGCGACCAGGGCCCGCAGCCGGTCGTCCCAGCCGTCGAACTGGGCCAGGACGGCCTTCTTGGCGGTGTCGGTGGCGGAAGCGCCGAAGTCGATGGTGCCGAGCCATTCCGGGCCGGTCTTCAGTGCGGTGTAGACGTGCAGGCTGCCGTCGGACTCGCGGTGGGCGAGGAAGCCCTTCCCGTCGCCGAGGCTGAAGAAGAAGCCGCCGCCGACGAGGGCGGCGCTGTCCGGGTGGCGGGTGTCGGCGTCCAGCAGGTCGGATTCGACGAAGGAGATGCCGGTGTAGGCGGGGGTGGCCGGGGAGACCAGCGGCCGGATCCGGGACCAGGCGCCGTCGGCGCCGACGAGCAGGCCGGTGGTGCAGGCCGTACCGTCGGCGAACGTCACCTCGTGCCGTCCGCCGCCCAGCGCGCGGGCGCCGGTGACCTTGTTCCCCCAGCGGACGGTGCCCTCGGGCAGCGAGTCCAGCAGCAGGTCGCGGAGCCGGCCGCGGTCCACCTCGGGCCGGGTGCCGTCGCCCTCGTCCGCTTCCTCCATCCGTACGGTGCCGTACGGATCGACGATGCGCGTCGCCTCGCCGCCCGGGAGGACGAGCGCGCGGAACGGCTCGTGGAGGCCGGCGGCGCGCAGGGCCTGCTGTCCCGCGTCGTCGTGGATGTCGAGCATGCCGCCCTGGGTGCGGACGTTCCGGTCGGCCTCGCCTTCGAGGACGACCGCCTCGATGCCGTGCACATGCAGGACACGGGCCAGCGTCAGACCACCGAGACCGGCGCCGACGATCGCGAGGGGGTGGTGCGTGGTGGGCATGGTGGTTCCTCGATTCGGTGCTGGCGGGCGATGGAGTCGGCCGAGGGCGTTCAGGACGGCCGGGGCGTGGCCGCAGCTCCGTTGACGACCATGCGGAACGTCCAGGCGAGCCGCTGCTCGGGGGTTCCGGAGAACAGGTCGTCGCCGAGGGCGGCGATGCGCGGGTACGTATCGGGTGTGGCCTGCCGCAGCGCGCTGACCAGCGCGTTGTGTTCCTCCTCCGCGCCCGGGTCGCGGTCGCGGGTGGACTGCTCGGCCGCGGTGGCGGTGGCCACCTGGAGCAGGATGTCCACGCCCCAGGCAGCCCGGTCGTCCGGGACGCCGCCCTCGTGCAGCAGGGCGAGGACCGCCTCGACCAGCGCCAGGTAGTTCGGCCCCGAGGGGCGGGCGACCAGCGCGGAGTGGGCGAGGCTCGGGTACTGGAACAGGGTGCGGGTGTACGAGCCGAGCAGGTCCACCAGGCGCTCGCGCCAGTCACCAGGCGCACGGGCCGGACCGAGGTCCACCGCGCCGAGGAGTTCTTCGAGGATCGCGGCGTGCAGCTCGGCCGTGTTGGCCACGTACACGTACAGCGACGCGGGACCGGTGTCGAGCTCCTTGGCCAGACGGCGCATCGTCACCCGCTGCAGCCCTTCCGACCGCATCAGGGCCACGGCGGTGGCCACGATGCCTTCATGGGTGAGGGCGGGCTTGGCGGGGCGCTCACGGCGGCCGGCTGGGGTCATGCCTCCACCGTAACGAACATGTTCGTTACGAACAAGTTCGTTCAGGTCTCCGTTCGGCTCTCCGTTCAGCGCGCGGTAAATCGCGGTGCGGCGCGCCGGGCGCACTGGCTAGGTTGGCGACCGTGATCGATCCGATGCCCGTATTCCGTACGCTGCTGCACGCCGATGGCGGGGACGCCGGCTGGGAACCCGTGACGGACGGCGAGTCCGGGGCCGCCGTCTTCCGTTCGGCCGACGGTTCCCGTTACGCCAAGTGCGTTCCCGCCGACCAGGTCGCCGCTTTGGAGGCGGAGCGGGACCGGGTGAGCTGGCTTGGGACACAGGACGTTCCCGGGCCGCGCGTCCTCGACTGGCGTGTTGGCACCGACGGGGCCGGGCTGGTGACCAGCGCTGTCGAAGGGATTCCCGCCGACCGGGCGTCGGCCTCGATGCTGCGGGCGGCGTGGGAGCCGATCGCGGACGCCGTGCGGCGGTTGCACGAACTGCCGCCGGAGAAATGCCCCTTCACGCGCGAACTCGGCGAAATGTTCTCCATGGCCCGGGATGTCGTCGCGCGGGGAGCGGTCAATCCGGACTTCCTCCCCGAGGAGCAGCGGCACACGCCTCCCGGCGAACTGCTGGGGCGCCTCGCCCCGTACGTCGAGCAGCGCCTCGCGCAGGAAGCCGCGCAGACCGTCGTCTGCCACGGGGACCTGTGCCTGCCCAACATCATCCTCGATCCGGACACGCTGACCGTGGCAGGCTTCATCGACCTCGGCCGCCTGGGACGCGCCGATCCCTACGCCGACCTCGCGCTCCTCTTCGCCACCGCCCGCGAGACATGGGGCGACGACGAACAGTGGTCACAGTCGGCCGAAGAGGAGTTCGCCGCCCGGTACGGAATCGCCCTCGACCGGGACCGCGAGCGGTTCTACCTGCATCTCGACCCCCTGACCTGGGGATGAGCCCGTCTTACCCGGGGACGAGCCCGCTGTTCGCCGACGCGGCGCGGCGCAGCGCCAGGGCCGCCAGCGCTTCCGGAGCGCCGTCCTGGCCCCGGATGCCGGGAAAGGCATTGATGTCCACGATGAGCGGGGAGCCGTCGCCCGTGTCGATGACGTCCACGCCGTAGACGTCCAGCGCGAAGACCTCACCGGCCCGGCGCACCATGTCGGACCAGCCGGGCGGCAGGTCGGCGAGGGCGAGCGGCAGCGTGGGCCCGCGTCCCTCGGGCGAGAGTTCCGAGCGGCGCAGGGCGGCGAAGAGCCGGTCCCCCACCGCCCACAGTTTGTGGTCCCACCCGCTGTTCGGGACGAATTCCTGGACCACGACCGGCTCCCGCGGGTGCGCGGCGGCGAGCGCGCGCAGCTGCTCGCCGCTGTCGACGCGGGCCACCAGATCGTGCTTGCGGCTGTGCCGGCTCTTGACCACCACCGGGCCGGGGAGCCGCGGCCCGTCGGCCAGTTCGGCGAGCGTGGCGCAGGTACGGGTGTCCGCGAAGGGGAGGCCGGCGCGCCGGGCGTACTGCGCCATCGCCGTACGGTCCTGGAGCAGCGCGGTCGCAGCGGCCGAATTCACCACGGGGGCGCCGCGTGCCTCCAGGGCACGGGCCAGGGCGAGGGCACGAGGCGTGCGCGCTTTGAGCAGGTGGACATCGGCGCGCGGCTCGGGGTCCTCCCCCGCCGTTTCCGGATCCAGCGTCACCACGTCGTGCTCGGGACTGAGCAGGGCGGTGGCGGCGGCCAGCAGCGGGTGGGCGGGGTCGCGCGTGATCAGGGCGATCCTCATGCGCTCTCACCCGCCACCGCGGGAATGTGCACGGGGGCCGGGTCCTGTGCCGGCGCCGCAGCCTGCGCGGGGAGAGCGACCTCCACGGGACCCACGCCGGGAACGGGAACGGAATCGGGATGCGCCCGGCCCGCCAACGACGCCCCGCCGACCGCACCGTGCTGTTCCGCTGCCGGGCCGCCGGCAGCGGCCCGTTGCCCGGCGCGCGCCAGCCCCAGTACGGCGCGTGCCACCCGCGCCACCGCGTCCGGAACCTGCCGGAAGCTGGGGAAGTCGTTCACGTCGACGACCACCGGGCCGTCGGGCCCCAGCAGGACGTCCACGCCGTACAGGTCGAGGCCGTACACCGCCCCCACCTGGTCCACGATCGCGGCCACCTCGGCCGACAGCGGCACACGGCGTTCGCGTACCGCGTGCTCCGGGTGGAGCGGGGAGCGGCGCTCGGTGGCGTACAGCTCGCCGCCGACGCAGTAGACCTTGATGTCGATGCCCGAATTGGGCACATACGGCTGGGCGATGAGCAGCCCCTCCCGCGCCAGCTCGGGAACCATCGCGGCCAGCCGTTCCGGCGACGCGACCAGGTGCACGGCCCGGCCGGAGCTGCCGTCGGCGGGCTTGACGACGAGCGGGTACTCCGAAGCCGGCAGCTCCGCCAGCAGTTCGGGCCGGGCCGCGGCGTAGGTACGGGGCAGCGGCAGCCCGCGGGCGCGGCCGATCGCCGCGGCCAGCGCCTTGTCCCGTACGCCGCGGATGGACCGGGCGTCGTTGACCGTCGTCATCCCGGCCGAGGCCGCCGCTTCGAGCAGGGTCAGTCCGGGCCCGCCGGAGACCGTCTTGAGCACCCATGCGTCGTGGGTGCCCGCCCGCACCGCCTCGGTCATGTGCAGCAGGGAACCGCCCGGCCGCAGCACGTCCACCTGGTGGCCCCAGGCGGTCAGTTGACGGATCACCTCATTCGGCATGCCGTCGTGACGGTAGTTTTCCTCCACCAGGAAGCAGAGCCTCATCGATCTTCCTTGTAGTCCGCCGAGCCGGCCCGGCGCGTTGCGAGACCACAGGATGTCATGCGCCGCGCGGGGCGCTCGCCCCGGCGTCGGCGGCCGGCCCGGAGGACGCCGACCCTGGCAAGTCCGACGGGCTCAGGACGGGCTGCCGGGCGCGGGCTGGTCGTGTACGGGCTCGTCGTGCGCGCGTGCGGCGTGCTCGGCGCACAGGCAGCCGACGCCCTTCCCGATCCACTCCCGGCCGGTCCACTGCGGATGGCGCCGGATCATCAGGTCCGCGATCTCGTCGGCGATCGTCTGCTCGTCGGCCGCCGAGTCCCGGCGGAGCCAGGTCTCCTGCCGCAGCTCCGCGAGGTAGTCGCGCACGTCGGCGAGGAGTTGCGGGCCGCCGAGCCCGCCGTGGCCCGGTACCACGATCCGCGGGCGCCGGGCCGCCAGCCGCTCCATGACCGCGAGCCAGCGGGTGCCGGAGACGTCGGTGTCGTGCGGCGGGAACCACGGGAAGACGGCGAACTGGCCCGCTTCCACGAGGTCGCCGGTGAACAGCACGTCCGCGTCGGGTACGCCGATCACCTGGTCGCCCTTGGTGTGCGCCCGGCCGGTGGCCCGCAGGTGCACGACCCGGCCGCCCAGGTCCAGGTCGTAGGACCGGTCGTAGACGATGTCGGGCCGTACCAGCCGGACCTCCTCCAGGCGGCGTGCGGCCGACTCGCTGAGCTGCCGGAACATCTCCAGGTAGCCGGGGCCCTTCATCTCCAGGTCCGCGGCCTGGTCGCGGTTGGCGAGATAGGTCGCGGCGCCGGTGAAGGCCTCCGCGCCGAAGGCGTGCTCGGGGTGAAAGTGTGTCGTCGTCAGGTAGAGCTTGCGGCCCCGTGCGTGGTCCGCCGCGAATTCCAGGACCCGTTCCGCGTTGCGGGGGCCCATGCCGGTCTCCACGACCAGGACGGCGTCCCGGCCGCCGATGATGCCGATGTTCGGCACGAGCTGTACTCCCTGGTCGGGGATGACCAGCAGGTCGTGGGCGATGTCCTGGGCCCCGGCAACGTGCACGACGGGGTCCGGCCCGGTGTGTTCGACCGTCTTCGGCGCCCCGGCCGCAGCGGTTCCCCCGGCGGCGTTCGTCGTCTCGGTCACGTCTGTCATCTCGGCTCCTCGGCGTCGCGATCCGGTACGCCGTCGAGTCCACCGTCCGCGCTCCGCGGCGTCCAACACCGATCGCGTCGGCCCGATACCGCATCGGTATCGTTGCTGGATGGAGCTACGCGTACTGCGCTATTTCGTGGCGGTCGCCGAGGAACGCCACTTCGGCAGGGCCGCCGCGCGGCTGCACATGACCCAGCCCCCGCTGAGCCGAGCCGTCCGGCAGCTGGAGGCCGACCTCGGCTGTACGCTGCTGGACCGCTCCCCCACCGGGGTCTCCCTGACCGCTGCCGGGGCCGTGCTGCTGGACGAGGCCCGTACGCTCCTGGCGCAGGCCGACCGGGCGCGCGTGCGGGTGGCCGCGGCCGCGGGTACGGCCACCCTGACGGTCGGCACCCTCGCCGACAGCGCCGAGGAGGCCGGAACGTGCCTGGCCGCCGCGTACCGGGACCGCCACCCCCACGTACACATCCGCATCCGCGAGGCCGACCTGAGCGATCCGACCGCCGGGCTGCGCGCCGGGCTGGTCGATGTGGCCCTGACCCGCGCGCCGTTCGACGCCTCGGGCCTCGCCACCCGCGTGCTGCGCTCGGATCCGGTCGGCGTGGTCCTGCGCGCGGACGATCCGCTGGCCGGCCGCGGCAGTCTGCGTCTGGACGAGCTCGGCGACCGCCGGTGGTTCCGGCTGCCCGAGGGGACCGATCCCCTCTGGAACGCCTACTGGGCCCGGCGCCCGGACACCGTCCGGTGCGAGGGCCCCGTCGTACGGACCGTCCACGAATGCCTCCAGTCCGTGCTGTGGAACGGAACAGTGGGGCTGGCCCCACTGTTCCGTTCCCTGCCGGACGGGCTCACCGTGGTCCCGCTGACCGACATGCCGCCCAGCCGCCTCGTCATCGCGTGGCGCGGCGGCGATGCCGGTCCGCTCGTCCGTTCCTTCGTGCAGCTCGCGGCCGAACGCTGGAACCGGCAGGGAGCGTAGCCGCGGCGCGGCCGTTACGGGATCGTGTTGACCATGTACCACCAGTACGCGTTGACGGCGGCGACGACCGTGCCGGCGGCCGAGAGCGTGAGGTAGCGGCCCGACAGTTTGTTTCTCAGCGAGACCGCTCCGCCGGGGCCGACGGTCTTGAACCAGTGGGCCGCGTCGCCGTTGCCGTCCCGGATGAAGACCCCCTCGCCCTGGCTCTGCAGCGTGCGGCCGACCTGCTCGGCGTCGGTGTTCACCAGCGTGATGGAACCGTCGGCGTTGCTGGTCTGGAGCCACACGGCGTCATCGTGCCGGTTGCCGTACCAGAGCCGGCTGGCCTGGCACCGGACCGAGCCGTAGTAGTCCGCGTCGCCGAGCCACTGGTCGGGCTTGTCCTGGGGCGCCAGCACGTACGTGTGGCCCTGCTGGACGGTGGCGGCTGCGGATGCGGGGCGGGCCTGGGGCGCGTCGGCGGGGACCGCCGCTGCCGAACCGGCGGTGAGCACGGTCAGGGCGGCCGCGCACGCCAGTGCCGCGGTATATCTGCGCATGGTGATTCCTCTCGTATTCTTCGGGGGAACGCGTGTCCGGGTGAGAGCCCGGGAAAAGGGTTCCGTGTGGCGGGGATTCAGCTCTTCATGAGGGTGAAGGTGACCGCGGTGTTGTCACCACTGCCCCCGTCGCGCCGGCAGGTGTATCCGACCGGGACGGAGCACGAGTAACTGTTGCTGCCCGCGTAGGGGTTGTTCCAGGAAATGCTCACCGAGCCGATCCCGAACATGTTGTATTCGGCCTTGCCCTGCGTTCCCGTCATGAATCCGTTCGACTCCGACTGCCAGATTCCGCTGGACATCGGGTACACGCGGTCCGGGGGCAGCAGGTTCTCGCTCCACGTGCCGTGCTCCAGGCTCGACGACGTACGGGTCAGCTCGCTGGAGGTGCGGTTCTGGAATGTGACGTGCGTACTGCGGGCCGCGGACGCGGCGCTCTTCGCGGCCGTGGACTTGGCGGCGAATCCGTACGGCCCGCTGATGGTGAACGTCACCGTCGCGTTGTCGCCGCCGCCACCGGAACGCGAACAGCTGTAGCCGGCGGGCACGTCGCAGCTGTAACTGTTGCCGCCCACATACGGGTTGTTCCAGTGGAACGAGACCTCGCCGCCGTCCCCGAGGGAGTACCGCGCGTCTCCCTCGGTCCCGGTCATCATCCCCGAGGAGTGCGAGCCCCAGTAGGCGCTCTTGTTGCCCTCGATCGTCTCCGGCGGCGTCGCGTCGTCCCAGACGCCGTGCGAGAGCGACGAGTAGTTGCGGTACATGGTCGTCGAGGTCTTGTTGACCACGTTCACCCGGGTGCTGCGCGCCGACTGCGCCGCCGCCGCGGATTTCTGCGCGGTGGTGTCCGCCGTCGCGGCGGCCGCGGAAGAGGTACCGGCCGGGGCGAGCACCGCCGCGACGGCGAGGGCCGATACGGCGATGGTCTTGCGTGCCCGAATCGATGCGCGTGCCGCGCGGGTTCCGCGCCGCGCGCCCCGGCGGAATTCTGTGCTGGCCGACATAGGTGTCTCCTGCTTCTCGTCGCGAAGGGATACCGAAGGCATTTCGGATTCCGGTTCCGTTCACAGTTCCGTTTACGGCCCCGATTGCGGTTCCGGCTGCTGAGAAGAGTCTGCTGAGGCGGCCTAACGCCGATGTAACGCGGAATCCGGGGCGTGCGTCGCGGGACCGTTAGCCCGCCGTGAGGAAGCCGGCCGGGGACGGCCGGGAGGAAACCGGTCGCGGGCAACGACGTGGCGGAGCCCGCCGGCCGTACGCGATGGCCTATTTCCGACCTTCTTCCGCTTCTGACGTGAGCATGGCCCTATGACCTCGTAAGATGCCCTCGGTAACGACTCGGCCAGGGGAGACGACGCTGATGGACTTCCGGCTGCTCGGGCCGGTGTCGGCCTTCTCGGAAGACATACAGGTGCCGCTCGGGCCGCCCAAACGCCGGGCCGTACTGGCGCTGTTGGTGCTGGCCGAAGGCACCCCCGTAAGTGCCGAGCGCATCGCCGAGGCGCTGTGGGACACCGAGCCCCCGACGCACGCCCGGACCATCGTTTACGGCCATGTCTCGGCCCTGCGCGGCCTGCTGAACACGGAACCCGCGGCAAAGCTCGCCACCGAGGGCGGCGGATACACGCTGTACGCACCGCCGGAGTCGGCAGACGTGTGGCGTTTTCGCGCGCTGGTGCGCCGGGCCGCGGACGGGGCTCCCGCCGAGGAGTCGGCCGCGCTGTTGCGCGAGGCGCTGGGGCTGTGGCGGGGCCAAGCGCTCGGCGGGACGGGTGACACGCCGCTGATGGCCGCCGCGGCCGACCGGCTGACCGAGGAACGGCTCGCCGCGCTGGAGCAGTTCGCCGCGGCGCTGCGCGCCTGCGGCCAGGGCGCCCAAGCGCTGGCACTGCTGCGGCCCGCCGCCGAACGCCATCCGCTGCGCGAGTCCCTGATCGCGGCCGCCGTACGGTCGTTGCACGACGCCGACCGCCAGGCCGAGGCGCTCGACCTCTACCACCGCACGCAACGCCTGCTCGCCCAGGAGCTGGGCGTCGATCCCGGTGCCGCGCTGTCCGAGGCGTACCTCGCGATCCTGCACGCCCGCCCGGCCGACCGATCCGCCTCGGAGGGGAGCACCGCGACGCCGCCCGAGGCTCCGGCGCCCCGGCCCGACACCCCGCCGCCCTGTCTTCTCCCGCGCGCCCCGGCCGGATTCGTGGGCCGTGCGGAAGACCTCGACCGGCTCACCGAGACCGTACGGTCGGGCAGTCCGCCACTGAGCGTGGTCACCGGTCCGGGCGGGGTCGGCAAGACCTCACTGGCGGTGCACTGGGCGTACGCGCACGCCGGCGAATTCCCCGACGGCATCCTCTACGCCGACCTGCACGCCATGGACCCGGACAGCACCGGCTTCAAGCCGGCCGGTGTCCTGCACGACTTCCTCCAGGCGCTCGGCGTCGCGGAGGAACGCCTGCCGGCGGACGCGCGCGCCGCGGAACACCTCTACCGCTCGCTGCTCACCGGCCGCCGCGCCCTCGTCCTGCTCGACAACGCCCGCGACTCGGCCCAGGTGCGTCCGCTGCTCCCCGGCACGCCCGGCTGCACCGTGCTGGTCACCAGCCGCAACCGGCTGGAGGGGCTGGTGGCCACCGACTGCGCCCGGCTGCTGCCGCTGGAACGGCTGGCGCCCGAGGACGGTGTACGGGTCCTGCGTACCGTCATCGGTGACCTGCGCGTGGCGGCCGAGCCCGCCGCGGCCGAGGAACTGGCCGCGCTCTGCGACGGTCTGCCGCTGGCGCTGCGGCTGGCCGCCGCCCGGCTCGCCGCACGTCCCCGGCTGGCCCTGCGGGCGATGGCCGACGACCTGGTGGACGAACACCAGCGGCTCTCCCTGCTGTCCGGGGAAGACCTCGGCGTAGCGGCAACCCTGCGGCTGAGCGTGCAGCAGTTGCCGCCGTCCGGTGCACAGCTCTTCCGTCAACTGGCGCTGCACGTCGGCTCGGAACTCGACGGCGCCGCCGCGGCGGCGCTCAGCGGTCTGTCGCCCGCCGGGACACGCGCAGCCCTGGACGAGCTGGCCGCCGCCCACCTCGTGGAGGAGTGGACCGGCGACCGGTACCTGATGCACGACCTGACCCGGCTGTACGCCCGTTCCTGCGCGGACGGGGCCGACCCGGCGGGGCTGCACCGGCTGCTCGTGCACTACCTGGCCGCCGGCCAGGCCGCCGCGGCGGCGGCCGAACCCGGCAGCCAGCCCTGCGCCGCGCTGCCCCCGGGCGTGTCCCCGCCCGGCGCGCCACCGGTCTTCACCGACCGTGCCGAGGCCATGGCGTGGTACGTCACCGAGCGCGCCAACCTCACCGCCGCCGTGGCCGCCGCGGCCGACGCGGGACACCCGGACCTGGCCTGGCGCATCGCCGTCCATCTGTGGCCGCTGGTCGTACGGCAGGTGCACGACGGCTGGGAGCCGACCCTCGAACGCGCCCTGGCCGCCGCCACCTCGCTGGGCGACCCGGACGCCGAGTCGCGGCTGTGCTCGCTGCTCGGGTGGGTCCTCACGGAGAACGGGCAGCACACCGCGGCGCTGGAGCACCTGAGCCGCGCGCCGGACCTGGCCGTACGGGCCAAGGATCCGCGCGGCCAGGTGATCGCGCTGATCAACTGGGCGGCCGCGCTGGAACGCGTCGGCGACCTGTCCGGCGCCGGAACCCGGCGGGAACAGGCCGCGCGGATGGCGCACGCCCTCGGGCACCCGCACACCGAGACCCTGGCCCTCTACCACCTGGCGGCCCACTGCCTCACCGCCGGCCGTCCCGACGAGGCGCTGGCCCACGGTCTGCGGGCCCTGGACGTCGCCCCGGACCAGATGTCGGACGAGCGCCGGGTACTGCTCCTCGACACCTGCGGCGCGGCCCTTCAGCGCCTCGGCCGTGACGGTGAGGCCCGCCGCTGTTTCGCCGAGGCGGCGGCCCTCGCCGCGCCTACGGGGCCAGGCGGAGGGCCGGCGGCGGAACACGAAGGCGGCGCGGCGGGAGGAAATGTGCGCGCCCTCGCGGGCTGAGGGGGCAGCCCGCGAGGGCCCCGCCGCCTCGGCCTCACCTCACCGTGAAGGTCACCGAGGCATTGTTGCCGGAGCCGCCCGACCGCTCGCACGAGTGGCCCCCGGAGGCGGTGCAGGTGTACGAGTTGCTGCCGACGTACGGGTTGTTCCACTTCACATAGATCTCACCGTAGTTCGTCACATAGACGGCCTCTCCCTCGGTGCCCGTCGCGAAGCCGTCCGACTGCGACTGCCAGGCCGCCGAGGACCACGCGCCGATCACCTCGGCCGGGTAGGAGTTCGCCTGCCACTCGCCGTGCGTCAGACTGGCCCACTTGCGCGTCATGCTCACGCCGGTCTGGTTGTTCAGCGTCACATGCGTACTGCGCTGGGCCTGGGCCGCCGAGGCGGACGACTGCGCCGCCGACTGCACCGCGGGCTGAGCCGACGCGACTCCGGCCCCACCCGTCACACCGGCCAGCAGCGCGGCGGCGCCCACCGTCGCCACCCGCCGCGCGAGCCGCCCGCCCGCACGCTGCGCCGCGTTCCCGTTCCCCTTGCCGTTCCCGTACATGTCCGTCTCCCTCTCCGCCGCGGACGCGTCCGCGCTCCGCTCCCGGTCCGTCCGGCCGTCCTGTTCCGGGCGGCCGACGGAAACGCTGCCGCAGGCGCCTAACGGTCTTGGTGGGGCGGACCTAACGTCCGGGCGTTAGTCGTCCCGGGCCGCAGATCCACGGTGATGTAACGTGTGCTATCAACTACTGACTATTACCTGGCCGTTGCTACGGCCACAGCTTCGGGGGGCTCGATGGTTGCGGACCTGGTCAGGACCTGGGTGGCGGGCTGGGCCGTGTCCCGGCGGACGCAGCCGCCGGTCACCAAGCCGTGGGGGCTCTTCATCGAGGTGACCGACAACCCCGGCGAAGCGGGACGCCATGTCCTGCCCCGGACCGATGAAGCGTGGGTCCGCGACGCCGCTGCCTCGGTGTCCGCACCGCGGACCTGGATGAAGATGCCCGCGGGGTCGGCGGCGATCTCCTCCTGGCTGCCCCAGGGTTGGGTGCGGGAGGAGGACGGGCACCTGATGGCCGTCGATCTGATGACCACGCGCCCGGTCGCGCCCCAGGGATACACAACCGCCGTGGAGACCGTGGGAGCCGTCACCCATGTGCGGGTGCTGGACGCGGCGGGCGAGCAGGCGGCCAAGGGGCAGATGGCGGCCGTCGGGGAAGCCGTGGTCGTGGACCGGGTGGTGACGGAGGAGGCCCATCGGCGGCGCGGGCTGGGCTCCTTCGTGATGCGTACGCTCGCCGACCGCGCCCTGGAGCAGGGCGCGGTCCTCGGCGTCCTCGGCGCGACCGACGCCGGGCGTGCGCTGTACGAGACGCTGGGCTGGAAGAAGCACACGACGCTGGCGGAGTACGTCTACCGGCCCTGACCTCGGCTCTGACGGTTCGTAGCCGCGCACACTCCCGTGCTCCACCGTGGTCACCACCGTCTCGGACAACGAGAGCCGTAATTCCGGCCATCCTGATTGGCTGGTTCTTCGCGTTGTGGCCAAAAGCGATGTGCTCGCGGTGGCGTGAAGCAGTGGTCGTGACCCGGCCGCGCCGGTGCTGTCCAGTGGGTGAGACAGCCCCCCGACGACCCCCTCCGGACGCTCACGCCCCAGCTCCCACGGGCGCCACAGAAACACCACAGGTCCTTCACAACCTCTGCGGCGGACAAAGTCGGCATGCCTTCCGATTCAGGCCACAAGAGGACAAGGGGTATCGACCGAAGCCGGCTCACCAGGGGTCCCGTGCTGACCAAAACCATTCGTTGACACTCCATAAATGAACTCTTTACTGTTACGCGCAAATACCGGACCACTACCTCCTTTCAGCTGTCAGTGAGCGGTCATACACCGTTCACCATTTGCACGTGCGCACTTTTTCTGAAGTTTGCCGGCCGGTTTCCCGTCCCCGAACGGCCTGAACACGCGACTCGAACGCAGCATTCAAGAAGAAGGAGCAACGGTGACCCCCGCACTCGCCGCACAGCAGTCCCTCAGCCTGTCCGAGGCCGAAACTCAGAAGCTCTGGCAACTCTCCCGGCTCGCCGCCGGCGCTTCCGAAGCGTCTCCGCTGGCGCTTTCCGGTCTCCTTCTCGATCTGCCGAAAGCCGTCCGCTCCGCGCTGCTGGAATTCGCCGAGGGCAGCGGCGACTCCGGGTTCTTCCTGCTGCGCGGCGTGACCCTAGGGGAGCTTCCCGCCACCCCCACCGTCCACCACTCGGGCGCCCTGCGCGGCCACCCCACCGACGGCACCCTCACGCTGGTGGCGGACCTGCTCGGCTCGCTCGTCGGTTACCAGGACGAGAAGGACGGCGACCTCATCCACGACGTGCACGCGGTGCCCGGCGAGGAGAACCGGATCGAGAACAGCGGGTCGGTGGCCTTCGACTTCCACACGGAAAACGTCCACCACCCGCTGCGCCCCGACTATCTCGGCCTGCTGTGCCTGCGCCAGGACCACGAGCGGGTGGCGGCCACCCGCGTCGCCTCGGTGCGCGAGGCGGTCCGGCACCTGACGGCCGAGCAGGTGGCGGCCCTGCGCACCCCGCAGTTCTACAGCTCCTACCCGACTTCCTTCACCCGGGGCCGGACCGGCCCGGTGCCCCGCTCCGGCCCGCACCCGGCGATCTTCGGTCCGGAGGACCGGCCGTTCATGCGCTTCAACTCGCACACCACGCACGCCGCCGACCCCGAGGCGACGGTGGCCCTGAAGGCGCTGGCCGAGGCGCTGGAGGCGGTCTGCCACAACGTCGTACTGGAGCCCGGCGACCTCGTCGTGGTCGACAACCACGTCGCGGCGCACGGCCGCAGCCCGTTCGTCCCGCGCTACGACGGCCAGGACCGCTGGCTGCGCCGGTTCTACTCCGTACGCTCCATCCTCGGCTGGACGCAGCACATGATGACCCGTCAGCGCGTCATCCCGACGATGGAGGAGATCCAGGGCGTCCTCTGAGGCGCACCCGTCTCCCCGCGTGATCGCGGCACCCCGCCGAGCGCGGCCGTCCCCCACTGACGCGGCCCGCCGCTCCGCATCCCCTGCCCGCGCAGCCGCCCGGTCTGCGCGCCTTCTTTGACTGAGGACCGGAACACCGTGGATTTCTTCGACGTCATAGGGCTGCTCACCGCCGCCGTGGCCGCCGGGTGGGTGGACGCCGTGGTCGGCGGGGGCGGGGTGCTGCTCATCCCCGTTCTGCTGCTCAGCTTCCCCCACCTGCCCCCGGCGACCGCGCTGGGCACCAACAAGATCGCCGCGATCACCGGGACGGCGACCGCCGCCGCCATGTACGCACGGCGCACGGTCCTGGACCGCAGGATCCTCGTACCGGCCGCCGCCTGCGCGGTGCCGGCCGGGGCGCTCGGCGCCCTGTCCGCCGCCACCGTCCCCACGGCGTACTTCCGGCCGGTCATCATGGTCCTGCTGATCTCGGTCGCCCTGTTCGTGGCGCTGCGCCCGAACTTCGGCACCCAGCCGCTGGCGCGCGAGGTGACCCGGCGGCGGCGCGTCGTCGCCGTGCTCCTCGGCGGCTGCGTGGTCGGTTTCTACGACGGGCTGTTCGGGCCCGGAGTGGGCACCTTCCTGATCATTTCCTTCACCACGCTCCTGGCGACGCAGTTCCTGGAGAGCGCGGCGATGTCGAAAGTCATCAACGCCTCGTCCAACCTCGGCGCCCTGGTCGTCTTCGCGCTCCAGGGAAACGTTCTGTGGGCGCTGGGGCTCGGCATGGCCGTGGGCAATGTGACCGGCGCGATGATCGGTTCGCGCATGGCCCTGAAAAAGGGGTCCGGATTCGTCCGTACCGTGCTGGTGCTCGTGGTGATCGGCATGGTGACGAAAATGGCGTTCGATCAGTTCGCGTGACGGCGCCAAAGTTTCGGGACCCGCTCAAGGCCGGCGATTCCGTACGTACTGCACTCCCACACGTACACCACTCCCGTACGTTCAGCACGCCCGTACGTCCGGAATCCCCGTGCCACCCGAAATCCAGCACCACCAGCAATTCCGCACCACCAGCAATAACGCACCGCCAGCAATTCAGCACGTCCAGCACTTGATGGGAACGACAAGAGAACTCATCCGCCACACACGTGACGAGAGACCCGGAGGCCAGCCTTGGACACCGTACGGAATCTCGATGAACTGCTGACCCTGCCGGATTTCGAAGCCGCCAGTGATCAGGTGCTCGACCGGGGCTGCCGGGCGTACGTGGCCGGCGGCGCCGGCACCGACCGCACCGTGCGCGCCAACATCGCGGCGTTCGACGACATCTGGCTCCGACCGCGGGTGCTCGCCAGCACGACGACCGAGCCCCGCACCGAAGTGAACGTCCTCGGGCACCGCATGGCGATGCCCGTCCTGCTCGCACCGACGAGCCCGCAGCGGCTGCTGCACGAGGACGCGGAGATCGCCACGTCCCTCGCCGCCGAGGCGGCCGGGGTGGTCCCCATCGTCAGCACCGACAGCCACGTCCCCTTCCCGGAGATCGCCAAGTCGTCCGGCGGGGCCTGCTGGTTCCAGCTGTACGCCTACCGGTCGCGGGACGACATCGCCGCGACACTCGACATGGCCGAGTCCGCCGGTGCGTCGGCCCTGGTGGTCACGGTCGACGCCAGCCATGCCGCGCTGCGGGTGCACGCCCAGCGCGCCGGGTTCGCCACCCCGGGCCACGTGGACTTCGGCACGCTGCGCGCGCTCGGCATCCTGGAGGGCGAGGTGCCGGCCGGGGCCCGTATCGACCGGCTGGCGCTCAGCTGGGCGGACCTGCTGTGGATCCGCGAACGCACCCGGCTGCCCCTCCTGGTGAAGGGCGTGCTGCGGGCCGAGGACGCGCGCCGCTGCCTGGACAGCGGCGCGGACGGCGTCATCGTCTCCAACCACGGCGGGCGGCAGCTCGACGGGGCGGTGCCCAGCGTGATCGCCCTGAGCGAGGTGGCGGCCGCGGTCGCCGGCCGGTGCACCGTGCTGGTCGACGGCGGTATCCGCTCCGGTGTCCACGTCGTCAAGGCCCTCGCCCTCGGCGCCGACGCGGTCTGCCTCGGCCGGCCGTACCTGTGGGGTCTGTCGCTGGCCGGGCGCGAGGGGGTCGAGGCGGTGCTACGGCTCCTGCGCCGGGAGATCGAGGACACGCTCCGGCAGCTGGGCGCCGCGGACGTCGGCGAGCTGGGGCCGGACTTCGTGGCCAGGGCGGGGGCCGGCGCGGCCTGAGAGGCGCCACGCCGCGGGCCGGGCACGTGCCGTGCCCGTGCCCGTACCCATGTCCGCGCTCACGCCCGTACCTCGACCCGGCGGGCCCCGTAAGCGCCCCCCTTTCTCACCCCCATACCAATATGACGACCTTCCGAGAACGGAGACCCACCATGTTCCACTTCTCGCGCGGCATCCCCCCGCAGGAAGCGATCCCCTCGCGGCAGATCGCCGAGCACACCGCGGCCGTCCTGCGGGAGCACGAGGACCGGGTGTTCCAGTACGCGCCGATCGGCAACCACACCGGTGACGCGGCGCTGCGGGAGCAGCTCGCGGCGTTCCACTCGGTCGGCGCCGACCAGATATTCGTCACGAACGGTTCCCTCCAGGCACTCGACCTGCTCGCCGCGCACCTCCTCGCGGGCGACCGCAAGGACGTCTACGTGGAGGCGCCCACCTACGACCGCGCGGTGCAGATCTTCGAGCGGCACGGCGGGCGGGTCTCCGGCGTCACGCTCCAGCACGACGGCCTCGACCTGGACGCGCTCGAAGCGCGGCTGGCGACCCGGGTACCGGCGTTCGTCTACGTCATCCCGGACTTCCAGAACCCGAGCGGCGTCACCATGAGCGAGGCCAAGCGCCGCCGCCTCGTCCAGCTCGCCGAGACCCACGACTTCCTCATCCTGGAGGACATCCCCTACCGGGAGCTGCGGTACGGCGGTACGGCGCCCGCCGGCTTCTTCGAGCTGGCGCCCGCCGGACGGGTGCTCACCATGGGCTCGCTGAGCAAGATCCTCAGCCCGGGGCTGCGCGTCGGGTACGTCATCGGCGAGGCCGCCACGCTCGGCGCCCTGGCCGCGCTCGCGGAGGGCACCTACCTCTCGCCCGCGCCGCTGCTCCAGGCGGTCGCCGCGCAGGCGCTCCAGGCCGGACTAGCCCAGGAGAACGTGGCGCGGGTCCGCGAACTGCTCGGCCCGCGGCACGACGGCGCGGTCAAGGCCGTACGCGAGCTGCTGGGCGAGGAGGCGCTCCTCGCCGTACCGCACGGCGGCTACTACGTGAGCGTGCACCTGCCCGTCGCCACGGACGAGAGCACATTCCTCAAGGCCGCCACGGCCGACGGCCTGAAACTGACCCGGGGCTCGGGCTTCTACCCGGCCGACGCGGCCCCGCCGGAGGGCAAGGTCTTCCTGCGCCTGCCGTTCCAGTCCTTCGAACCGGACGAGTTCGCGTCCGGCGTCGAACGGCTGGCAGCGGTGGCGTCGAAGGGCTGACATCCGGACGCGGTGTACGGGCCCCGGGCGGAACGGATTCCGCCCGGGGCCCGCGGGTTGTCTCAGCAGGCGGGAACTCGGAAGCTGGCCGGGCCGGGACTGCCCGCCGTTCGGACGGGGTGGTCCGGCCGTACGGTGCCGCTGCCGTACATGGAGTCGGCCAGCGCGTGGGAGTCCGGCTGCCTGCGAACCGCCCGCTGTCGCGCGGCTGCCGGCGGCGCGGGAACGGCTCGCGGGGTTCCGCACCGCGCTGACGCGGGTGGGCATCGGCGAGAAATCCTGGGCGGCAGGCGACTTCACGCGAGCCACCGCCCCGCAGGACGTGATGCTGATCGGCTCCGACGACAGCGCGGCTGCCGAGGTGCGCCAGCCACGGCTGTCGACGGCCCGTCAGCCGGTGGCCAAATTGCGTCCGAGATGGCCCGGACCGTACTGCGGCAGGTCGAGGAGCCCCCGCGAACCCCCATCGTCGGCAATCTTCCGCCCGGAGCCGATGGACCGGGAAACGGCATAGAGACGTGGTGTACGTACGGACGCACCGAGCCACCACCAGCTCGCCGGCCCCCTGTCGTCACCTCCTGAACGCTTGCCGGGCCTCATCGCGAAACCATCGACACGCAACTCGCCACACCCAGGCGCCGAATCCCGACCTACCAGCCCCAACCCGGCACACCCCCACCCCGATCGTGCACTCTCCCTTGACGCCCCCTTCCGGCTGGCGCCACTATCCCCACGCAAGAGAGCGCTCTCTTGCGTACAAGCCTTCGTTCCTTGAACCCGAGCGAACCGGCGGACCGGTAGATCGCGAACCCTTGACACCCCCCACCCCTCCCCCAGGCACATCTCGCTCAACGAGCCCACGGTCGAACGAGCCGACGACCCAGGAGACTTGTCATGTCCCTATCCCCCTCACGCCGAAGAATCATCGCCACAGCGGCCGCCGCCCTCCCCGCCGCCGCCCTCCCCGCCGTCGGCCTGGCCACCGGAGCCGGGACGGCGTCAGCGGCGTCCGCGCTGCCGGGCGGCGGCGACCTCGGGCCGAACGTGATCGTCTTCGATCCCGCCACCCCGGGCATCCAGGCCAAGCTGGACGAGATCTTCAAGCGGCAGGAGTCGGACCAGTTCGGCCGCGGCCGCTACGCACTGCTCTTCAAGCCGGGTACGTATCACGGGCTCAATGCCCAACTCGGGTTCTACACCTCGGTGATGGGTTTGGGCCTGTCGCCCGACGACACGCTCATCAACGGTGATGTGACGGTCGACGCCGGCTGGTTCGGCGGCAACGCCACCCAGAACTTCTGGCGCTCGGCGGAGAACCTCGCGCTGAACCCGGTCAGCGGCACCAACCGCTTCGCCGTCTCCCAGGCGTCGCCGTTCCGCCGCATGCACGTCAAGGGGAATCTGAACCTCGCGCCGGACGGCTACGGCTGGGCCAGCGGCGGGTACATCGCCGACTGCCGGATCGACGGCACCGTGCAGCCGTACTCCCAGCAGCAGTGGTACACCCGTGACAGTGCCGTCGGCGGCTGGCTCAACGGCGTGTGGAACATGGTCTTCTCCGGTGTCGAGGGCGCCCCCGCCCAGTCCTTCCCCGACCCGCCGTACACGACGCTGCCGACCACGCCGGTCTCCCGCGAGAAACCGTTCCTGTACCTGGACGGCGGGGAGTACAAGGTGTTCCTGCCCGCGCTGCGCACCGGTGCCCGCGGTACGAGCTGGGGCCGCGGCACGCCGCAGGGCACCTCGCTCCCGCTGAGCCGGTTCTACGTGGTCAAGGAGGGGGCGACCGCGGCGACCGTCAACGCCGCCGTCGCCCAAGGGCTGCACCTGCTGTTCACGCCCGGCGTCTATCGCGTCGACCGGCCGATCGACATCACGCGGCCCGGCACCGTGGTGCTCGGCCTCGGCTACCCGACGATCGTCCCGGACGGCGGGGTGAGCGCGCTGCGGGTCGCCGACGTGGACGGCGTACGGCTCGCCGGTCTGCTCGTCGACGCCGGGCCGCGGAACTCCGAGGTGCTGGTGGAGATCGGCCCGCCGGGCGCGTCCGCCGGGCATGCCGCCGACCCGATCACGGTGCAGGACGTGTTCGTCCGCATCGGCGGCGCGGGCGCCGGGAAGGCCACCACCAGCCTGGTGGTCAACAGCAACCACACGATCATCGACCACACCTGGATCTGGCGGGCCGACCACGGCGACGGGGTCGGCTGGGAGACCAACCGGGCCGACTACGGGGTGGTCGTCAACGGCGACGACGTACTGGCCACCGGGCTGTTCGTGGAACATTTCAACAAGTACGACGTGCAGTGGAACGGCGAGCGCGGCCGTACGGTCTTCTTCCAGAACGAGAAGGCGTACGACGCGCCCGATCAGGCGGCCGTCCAGGACGGGTCCGTCCGCGGCTTCGCCGCCTACAAGGTCGCCGCTTCCGTCACCGCGCACGAGGGCTGGGGCCTGGGCAGCTACTGCTACTACAAGGACGCGCCGGCGATCGTCCAGGACCACGGTTTCGCCGCGCCGCGCCGGCCCGGGGTGACATTCCACGATCTCCTCGTGGTCTCCCTCGGCGGCAAGGGCCAGTACGCCCACGTCATCAACGACCACGGCGCGCCCACCTCGGGCACGGACACCGTCCCGTCGAAGGTCGTCTCGTACCCCTGATCCGGTCCGTGCCGTTCGGTGGCGCGGTCTGCCTCCCGTACGGCCGTAGACCATCCGGAGCGCGTGCGGAATGTCCGTGTTTGCCAGTGTTCGTTGCGGGTAGTCAGCGGACCGCAGATGATCTTCGAAGCCCTTGGAGGCACGGCATATGAGCGATCAGACACCGTCACAGGCGGAAGGTGAACGGGACGACGACCAGGAGACCGCGGCCCGGCGGGGCACCTCCCGGGGCCGCGAGGACACGCCCCGTTCCACCCCGTCCCAGGCGGAGGGCGAGCGGGAGGAGGAGACGGGACAGGACAAGAGCTGAGACCGGCCGGCTCCGCACGGGCCGCATGGGCGGCGGTGCGCGGGATACTCGCGCGTGGCGCACGGTACGGTCCGGCGCGGGAAGGAGCCCTGGTGAACGCGCCGGAAGAGGCCCACGGCACCGGTCCGGTTCCGGGCCCGTACCCACCGCCGCCCTGGCACCTGAAGGGCCACCTGTGGGGCGGCCTGTTCCCCGCCGAGTCGGTGCCGGCCCCGCCCCCGGACCTCTCGCGCCTGCTGCCGCGCACCCTGGCCGTCTTCCTCATCCGGTACCGCGCGGGAACCCTCCGCTACGACGAGCTGATCGTCGGCACGCCCGTGCGCCGCGGCCGGCGGGCCGGTCTGTACATCCAGTGGATCTGGGTGGACGACGAGCGCTCGCTGTGGGGCGGCCGTCGTATCTGGGGCGTGCCCAAGCGGCTGGCCGAGTTCCGCTGGGACGGCTCGCGCGTCCGCGTCACCGACGGCGAAGGGCCGGTTGCCGTACTGGACGTGACGACGAAGCTGCCGCCGCTTCCCCGCGTCCCCCTGCCGATGACCGGTTTCGGGTTCCTCGACGGGGCGCGGACGGTGGCCACCGCACGGTTCAGCGCCCGGCCGGCGGCCGCCTCCCTGCGGGTCGTCGAGTGGTCGGCGCGGCTGCCCGCGCTCCGTCGCGCCGATGCCCGTATCCGCTTCGCCGCGACCTGGTTCGACATGCTCATGCCTGCCCCGGCACGGTGTCCGGCACCGGCCGCCGACTGACGCCCCGTCACGGGCAGACCGGTGATCGGCTGCCCGATGGGGCCTGTGATGCGCAAGAGGGGGAACAAGCCACACGTGGCTGAAGTTACCGACCCTCTGCTGGACCTCGTACGGCGGCGCCGTGAGCCGGTGGTCGTCCAGACCGTCCGGTCGACCGTGGCCGCCGTGCTCGCCTATGTCGTCGCCCTGGTGCTGAGCAGCGAGCCGGCACCGCTGACCGCCCCGCTCACCGCGCTGCTGGTCGTCCAGGTCACGCTGTACGCGACGCTCACCACCGGGATGCGCCGGGTCAACGCGGTGGTGGTGGGCGTGCTGATCGCCATCGGGTTCAGCGCACTGGTGGGGCTGACCTGGTGGAGTCTGGGCCTGATCATTCTCGCCGCGCTGGTGATCGGCCGTTTCGTACGGGCCGGTGAGTTCGTGCCGGAGGTGGCGATCAGCGCCATGCTGGTGCTGGGCGTGACCCGGGTGGCCGAGACGGCCTGGGACCGGGTGCTGGAGACGCTGATCGGCGCCGGCGTCGGGCTGCTCTTCAACGTCCTGTTCGTCCCGCCGGTGTGGGTGCAGCCCGCCAGCGCGGCCATCGAGGATCTGGCGGGCCGGATGCGGCGGCTGCTCGTGTGCCTCGGGGACGAGGTCGGCGGGCACATCCCCGTATCGGAGGCCGCGGCCCGGCTGCACGAGGCGCGCCGCCTGGACCACGACATCGTGCAGGTGGACGCCGCGCTCCGGCAGGCGGAGGACAGTTTGCGGCTCAACCCCCGGGTCAAGGAGGGCACGCTGTACCGCGTCGTGCTGCGCACCGGCCTGGACACCCTGGAGATCTCCGCGGTGGTGCTCCGTACGCTGTGCCGCACGCTGACCGATCTGGCCAAGGCGCGGACGCGGGAGCACCTGTTCGCGCCGCACATCGCCGCCGCCCTGCACGAGGTGTTCCGGCACATGGCCCGCGCGGTCGAGAGCTTCGCCGTGCTGATCACCACGCAGGTCGGCGCCAACGCCGAGGAGGCCGAGGCCCGGCTCGCCGAAGAACTGGCCCGCAGCCGCGCGAGCCGCGACGTGGTCGCGCACCTGCTCTTGGACGGTGTGCAGGAGCATCCGCGCCAGTGGCAGCTGCACGGTGCGCTGCTGGCCGAGATCGACCGCATCCTGGACGAGCTGGACGTGGAGAAGCGCTCCCAGCGGCTGATCGAGGAGCTGGACCGGGAATCGCGTGAGCAGCGCGAGAAGTACCGGCTGGTGGACCGGCTCCGGGGCCGGATAAACGTCACCCGCACGAGCGATCGCACCGCGAAGCCGCAGGGGCCGGTGCCGTAACGGCGTAACGCCCGCGTCCGGGGTCCGGCCATGGCGTGGGCATGCCTCGGCTCCGGCCCGGGCTCTCAGTCCCCGACCCGTACGCCGTACTCCCGCACCCACATGTCGAACTCGACGAGCCGTTCCAGGACGGCGCGGGCGCTCCATGGACCGCCGATCCCGTACGCGCCCTCCGGCCGGGCCAGGAGCCGGCGGACGCCGTCCGCGCTCACCAGGCTCAGCACCGGCGCGTCCGGGGTGAGGAGGTCCGCGACCTTGCGGCGCAGGGCGCGTTCATAGCTGAGGTCCTGGGTGGAGGGGTAGGGGCTCTTCTTGCGGTCGAGGACCGAGTCCGGGAGCAGGCCGCGCATCGCGGCGCGCAGCAGGCTCTTCTCCCGGCCGTCGAAGTTCTTCATGGCCCACGGGGTGTTGTAGACGTACTCCACCAGGCGGTGGTCGGTGAAGGGGACCCGTACCTCCAGGCTCACCGCCATGCTGATGCGGTCCTTGCGGTCCAGCAGGAAGTTCTCCCAGCGGGTGAGGTTGAGGTAGGTGATCTCGCGCATCCGGGCCTCGTGTCCGGTCTCGCCGGGCAGCCGCGCCACCTCGGCCAGCGCCTCGGCGTAGCGCCGTTCGATGTACGCGCCGAGGTCGAGGGTGTCCCACAGGCCCAGTTCGCGCAGGGCGCCGATGCCGCCCGCCTGCTCGAACGGGTGGTGCCAGGGGAAGCTGTCGAGGGCGACGGCCTCCGGGTCGTGGAACCAGGTGTAGCCGCCGAAGAGCTCGTCCGACGCCTCGCCGGACAGGGCCACCGTCATCCGTTCCTTGAGCGCCCGGCACAGCAGGAACAGGGAGTACTCCATGTCGCCGGTGGACACCGGCAGGTCCTGGGCGCGCAGTACGGCGCCGCGGACCTTCGGGTCGAGGATGTCCTCGTTGTCCAGTTCCACGATGATGTGCTCGGCGCCGACGTGGTTGGCCACCTCGATCGCGAAGGGGGTGTCCGGGTCCTCCCACTGCACATTGGACCGGAAGCGTTCCTGGTGGCCGGTGAAGTCGACGGAGAACGCGCGGACCGGTTCCGGGACGCCGCGCCGGGCCCGGGACGCGGCGGCGAGCGCGGTGACGGCGCTGGAGTCCAGGCCGCCGGAGAGCAGGGTGCCCACGGTGACGTCGGCGAAGAGCTGGCGCTCGACGGTGTCCTCCAGGAGCGAGCGGACGGTGGCCACGGTGGTGTCGAGGTCGTCGGTGTGCGGACGGGCCGTCAGTTTCCAGTAGGCGCGTACGCCGTTCCCGTCCCGGGTGAATGTCCGTACGGTGCCGGGCAGCACCTCGTGCATACCGCGGAACACGCCGTGGCCCGGCGTTTTGACGATGCTGAAGATTTCGCGCAGCCCTTCCGCGTCCACGGCCGCTTCGGTCGCGTCGTGGGCGAGGATCGCCTTCGGCTCGGAGCCGAAGAGCACGCCGTCGGGGGTCGGCCAGTAATAGAGGGGTTTGACGCCCATGCGGTCCCGGACCAGCAGCAGGGTTTCGGAGCGCGGGTCCCACAGCGCGAAGGCGTAGATTCCGTTCAGGCGCTCGGCGAAATTCTCTCCCCACTCCAGATAGGCGCGGAGCACGACTTCCGTGTCGCTGGACGTGCGGAAGGCGTGGCCGAGCGCGCGCAACTCCTCGCGCAGTTCGCGGAAGTTGTAGACCTCCCCGGTGTAGGTGATGACCGGCGACGGCCCGGTGTCTTCGTCGCCCGCCGCGGTCATCGGCTGGCGCCCGCCTTCGATATCGATGATCGCGAGCCTGCGGTGGCCGAGCAGCGCGTGTTCCGACACCCAGATTCCACCGGCGTCGGGTCCTCGGCAGACCATGGTTGCGGTCATCGCCCGCGCGGTATCCGTATACGCGGTGAGGTCACGCGCGAAACTCACCCATCCGGCCAGACCGCACATGGAAACCACACGCCTTCATCAGGAAGGTGCGGGCCGGCTGCGGGCGTCCTCGCACTTTCCTACAAGTGCCTGCGCCAATTCTATCCGCCCTGCCGCCGGCCGTCCCGGCGGGAAATTCCGACCTCGTTTCCGCCGCGGAGCAGCCAGGGCAAAGACGGGAAAAATAACCTTCGAAGCCGGCCAACCGGCGAAAGAAGAACACCGCGGGCGACAGCGGCGGGAGGAATCCGGGGAGATGCCGCTCGCTGTTCACCCTCGGTCCGGACGTGGCCGCCATGGCGGACGCACACCCTCCTCGGCATGGCGCTGTTCGCAGCGCGGCCGTACATCGTCCACCGGTCCCGCGGGCGGCCGGTGGGAGGACCTCCCGTCCGCGCGGGGTCCGGGCGCGGACGAGAGAAGGACCACAATGCCGTACGCGGGCGATGAGGGCCGTTCGACCGGGTGCGGAGTGGGTACACCGGTCAGATGAGGTTTTTCATCCCGATTGGTGCGGGACGTCCCCCTGGGGCGTACCGCCCCGGCACCCGGCGGGCGCCGGGAGTCGCGCACCGTACGGCTACTGCTCCAACAGCCCTTTGCGCAGATGTTCCAGGGTCCGGGAGAGCAGCCGCGAGACGTGCATCTGGGAGATGCCCAGTTCGGCGCCGATCTGTGCCTGCGTCATCTCCTGGACGAAGCGCATCTCGATGATGCGGCGCCGGCGGTCGTCCAGCTCGTGCAGGAGCGGGGCGAGGGCGTTGAGGTTCTCGACGAGCTCCATGCCGGGGTCGTCGCCGCCCATGACGTCGGCGATGGCGCGGCTCTCGCCGCCCGCGCCGGGGCCGTCGGCGGGGGTGTCCAGCGAGCCCGCCGTGTAGCCGTTGCTGGCGGCGATCGCGTCGACGACCTCGTCCTCGCCGATCTCCAGCCGGGCGGCCAGCTCGGGCACGGTGGGTTCGCGGCCCAGGGACCCGGCGAGCTGCTCGCCCGCCCGGGACAGCTCGACCCGCAGCTCCTGGACCCGGCGGGGCACGTGCACGGCCCAGGTGGAGTCGCGGAAGAAGCGCTTGATCTCGCCGACGATGTACGGGACGGCGAAGGTGGAGAACTCCACCTCGCGTTCCAGGTCGAACCGGTCGATGGCCTTGATCAGTCCGATCGTGCCGACCTGGATGATGTCCTCGGAGTGCCCCTGGTCCTGGCCCCGGCCGCGGAAGCGGGAGGCGGCGAAGCGGACCAGTGAGAGATTCATCTCGATGAGGGTGTTGCGTGCGTACTGGTACTCGGCCGTTCCCTCTTCCAGCGTGGCGAGCCGGGCGAGGAAGAGCTTCGAGAGCTCCCGGGCGTCCCGGGGCGCCACCTTGGTCGCATCGCGGACCTGCGGCAGCTCGGGCGCCCGCCGCTCCGGCGCCGCCGCCTCCGGTCCCGCTGCACACCCTTGTACGGCAAGCATGGTCACGTCTTCACCCTTCACGGTACGTACGGTCAGGTGCACCTGCCCGACTCTTAGGTGTTCAACCCTTGCCAGTGGGAAACAGTTGCCCATACGGCCGGAGAAGCACCGGCCGGCGTGCGGCCGCGGTGGTCCGGCCTTCAGGCCCTCACCCGCGCTCGGTAACATTTGCCGGACGGCAACTGAAGATCGCGTGCGGTTGAGTACGCACCGCACGAGCAGCACATCACGCGCGCTTGTGCTCCAGCCAATCACCAAGAAAGGACCGTGGGTTGAGTTCCACCGAGGCCGCGGCACGCGAGCGTGTCATCGGCGCGCTGCGCGCAGAATCCGACACCGTCTCCGACCGCTGGGTACAGCTCCAGCTCGCCCAGGAGGAGTTGCGCGACATAGTGAGCGAGGGCGAACTGCGCGAGGAGGCCGACATCTTGCTCGGCGCCCTCCTGCAGGGCCTGGAGAGTGACGTTCCGGCGAACCGCGTGGTGGCCACCGACCGGTCGCTGCGCCGGACCGTGACCGATCTCTCCATGCGCCGGGCGCGGGCCGGCGCCATGCCGACCGTCACCTCGCTGGCCGTCCTCTCCCTCAAGGAGGCGCTCCTGGAGGCGGTGCAGCGGCAGACCCGGGACACCGAAGAGCTGTTCACCGCCGCCGTGCTGATCAACCGGCTGCTGGACGCGGCCGGCGCGCTCTCCTTCGAGACGTACGTGGAGGGCCGCGAGGAGATCATCCGCCGGCAGAGCCGCCAGCTCCTGGAGGTCTCCACCCCCGTCGTCCGGCTGTGGCGGCAGGTCCTGGCCGTGCCCCTGATCGGCACCCTGGACACCACCCGCACCCAGGTGGTGATGGAGAACCTGCTGGAGGCCATCCAGGAGCACGAGGCCCTGGTCGCCATCATCGACATCACGGGCGTGCCGACCGTGGACACCGCGGTCGCCCAGCACCTGATGCAGACCGTCAACGCGGTCCGGCTGATGGGCGCGGACTGTGTGATCAGCGGCATCCGGCCGTCCATCGCGCAGACCATCGCCCAGCTCGGCATCGACCTGTCCACCATCCTGACCCGCGCCACCCTCGCCGACGCGCTGGCCGCCGCCGTCAAGCTCACCGACGAGGCCGCGCACCGGCCGTCCAGCGGCGTGCGGGAGAACCCGTGAACGCCCGGCCCACCCCGGGCGTGCCCATCCTCAGGCTGGGCGACGTCCTGGTGACGGGGCTGCTCAACGAGCTGGACGACGCCACGGTGGTGGCCTTCACCGAGGAGCTGACCACCCGCATCACGGCCGACCGGGCCCGCGGCGTGCTCATCGACATCTCGCGTCTGGAGATCATCGACTCCTTCGTGGCGCGGACGCTGATGGAACTGACCACCATGGCGCGCCTGCTGGGCGCCCGGGTGATCGTCGCGGGTATGCGGCCCCCGGTGGCCATGACCCTGGCCGAACTGGGGCTGCGCCTGGCCGGTGTGGAGACCGCCCTGAACGCGGAGCACGGCATGGCGGCCCTGGGCTGGCACCAGAGTCCCCGTCCCTCAGGAGAGGTACCGCATGAAGGGACCCGGTGAATACGGCGGTACCGGCCGCGCCGGTACCACGACCCTCGACGGCGGGGACCCCGAGCGGTCCGCGACGGTGCTCACCGTACGAACCGAACAGGACCTGCTCGCGATCCGGCACGCGGTGCGCGACGCCACCCTCCGGGTGGGCTTCAGCATCGTCGACCAGACCCGGGTGGTCACGGCCGCCAGCGAGCTGGCCCGCAACGCCTACGTCCACGGAGGTGGCGGCACGATACGGATCGAGTACCCGACCCGGCCCGGCGCGGTGGGCCTGCGGCTGACGGTCGACGACGCCGGACCCGGCATCGCCGACATCGACGCGGCGCTCACCGACGGGTACACCACCGGCACGGGGCTCGGGCACGGGCTGGGGGGCGCGCAGCGCCTGATGGACGAGTTCGAGATCCGTACCCGGGAGGGCGGCGGTACGACGGTGACCGCGACCCGGTGGGCCGACCGTTGACCCTGCCCCCCGCCGCGTACCCGTCGGCGTACATCCCCGTCGACCACTACAGCGCCGTGCACCTGGCCGCACAGGCCGCGCGGTCGGTGGCGCGGCGCTGCGGGCTCCAGGGGGCGCTGCCCGACCAGGCCGCGGTGATCGCGTCCGAGCTGGGCAGCAACCTCGCCAAGCACGCGGTGGACGGGGCGCTGTACGTCCAGGAGCTGCCGCTGGGGAGAGGAGTGGAGATCATCGCCGCGGACCGCGGGCCGGGCATGCCGGAGCTGCAGCGCTGCCTGGCCGACGGGTACACGACGACCGAGACGCTCGGCGCCGGGATGGGCGGCGTGAACCGCATAGCCACCAGCTTCACCGTCCGTACCCACGAGCCGGGCGGCACGGTGGCCTGTGCCCGGCTCACGCCGCCCGAGGACGCCGGGACCGCGCGCCGGGCGGTCGGCGCGGTCTGCGTGCCCGCCGAGCGGGAGGAGGTCAGCGGCGACGCCTGCGCCGCGACCGAGACCGAGCGGGGGCTGACCGCGATCGTGGTGGACGGGCTCGGGCACGGCCCGCAGGCGTCCGAGGCGGCGCAGATCGCGCTGCGCACCTTCGCCAGGGCGTCCGACCAGCCGCTGCCCGGGCTGCTGACCACCGTCCACCGCGCGCTGCGCCGCAGCCGGGGCGCGGCCGTCGGGCTGCTGCGGCTGCACGCCGGGCGCGCCCAGTACTGCGGCATCGGCAACGTGCGGTGTCTGACGCTGACGCAGCAGGACATCCAGCACCGCCTGACCGGCCAGCCGGGGGTGGCGGGGCTGGAGATACCGCGGCCGCTGGTCCGCGACATCCCGTGGGAGCCGCACCTCACCGCCCTGCTGCACACCGACGGCATCGACCACCGCTGGGCGTACAGCCCGGACCCGTTCCTCGTGCGTCTGCCCGCGCCGCTGCTGGCCACGGCCCTCGTGCACGGCCACCGCCGCAGCCGGGACGACGCGACCGTCCTCGCCGCCAACCTCCACCAGAGACTTTCGTGAGACGTCACACCTTCCACGCGCTGCCGGCGCTGCGCCACGCCGTGCGCCGGCTGGGCGCGGCCAACGCCCTGCCCGTCGAGACCCGGGCGCGCCTCGTGCTGTCCGTGAGCACGCTGGCCGACCCGGTGCTCCGGGCCGGCTACGGGGTCACGCTGGAGTCGGCCCGTACCCGTACGAAGGACCGTTCCTCCGCGGGCGGTTCCCTGGCCGTCACGCTGCGCACCCCTGCCCCGGTGCTCGCGCCGCCGGCCGGGGCCGAACTCCCGCTGCCCGCCCAGGTGTCGTCCGACGCGGCCACCTGGCATGTACCGCTGCCGGCCGGGACGCCGGAGATCCGGATTCCCGCGGGGCGGCAGCCGGACGACACGACGACGGGCGGCAGCGGGCGGCTGCGCGGTCCCGGCGGCACGCCGGCGGGCGCGTCCGGCGGCGACGGGGACGGCGCGGTGTCGGACCCGGTGATGGAGAACCGGCTGCTGGAGGAGGAGCTGCGGGTCGCGCTGGCCCGGGTGGACTCCCTCGCCGCCGACCAGCGCCGTCTGACGCACGAACTGGCCGAGACCAATAGCGGTGTGCTGGCGCTGTACGTACAGCTGGAAGAGCGCGACGAGCAGCTGCGTACGGCGCACGGCCACATCCTGCGTGAGCTGGAGGACGCGCTGCGCCCGCCGCCGATCGCGGTGGACGGGCTGGAACTGGCCGTGCACTACGCGCCGGCCGGCACCGACGCGCCCACCGGCGGCGACTTCTACGACTGGTTCACGCTGCCGGACGGGACGGTCCACATCACCGTCGTCGACGCGCTGGGGCACGGTGTGCGCAGTACGCGCAGCGCGCTGAACGTCACGCACGCGGTCCGTACGCTGGCGCTGGAGGGGCATCCGCTGAAGTCCATCGTGGCCCGTACGGACGAGATCCTGGCGCCGCTGGACCCCGAGCTGATGGCCACGGTGCTGCTGGCGCGGATCGACCCGGTGAGCGGGGATCTGCGGCTCGCCAACGGCAGCCATCCGCCGGCCCTGGTCGTACGGGGCACGGGTGAGAAGGAGTATCTGGAGGTGCGCGGGCGCGGGGTGGGCTATCCCTTCCCCGGCAGTGAGCGGCTGCTGCACGCGAAGCTGGACGAGGGCGACCTGCTCGTTCTCTACACCGACGGGCTCACCGAGAGCCGGCGGGACCCCAGGGAGGGCGAGCAGCGCCTGGCCGAGAGCGCGCGGCGGCACCGGCACCGGCCCATCGGGGAGATCCCCGGCGCCATCGCCGAGGACATGCACACCGTCGTGCTGCACCCGGACGACACGCTGGCGCTGGCCGTCCGCCTGTCGCCGCGTCCACGCTGAGGCGCGCCGTCGCCGCGCTCACGCCGCGGTACGGCCCGTCCGGGCGACGACGGCGCTGACCGTCTTGCCCTGGGGGGTGGTCTCCACGGAGGTGGCCACGGCGAGGCGGCGGACCATCGGCCAGCCGAAGCCGCCGCCCTCGCCGCGCACGTCCGGGTTCCGCTCGCGGGGCGGGGCGGGGCTGGAATCGGCCACGCTCACCGTCACCGTGTCGGCGGCGGCCGTCAGGCTCAGGGTGCAGGTGGGGGTCCCGGTGTGCCGGACGGCGTTGGTGACGAGTTCGGAGACGATCAGGACCACGGCGTCCGAGGCGTCCCGGTCCAGCGGCGGGCCCAGCCCTTTCAGCAGGTCGCCGGCGACGTCCCGGGCGACTGCCGCCGCTTCGGGGCAGTTCTCCAGCGTCACCACCAGCGACGGCGCTGCGGAAACCCTGTCCGGTGCCGTGGCGCTGCTCATCGGGGCTCACCTCGTTTCCCGTTCGACCGTAAGGCGTACAAGTAGGCAGCTTTCCCGCCGGGCAACCGGGCAATCCCGCTGTCACATACGGAACGGCGAGTTCCCGATGGGGTGATAACCCGGCGGGCGGATTGCCGGTAACCGCCGCCGTACTCCCCGGGTACCCGCTCCGGCACGGGGTACAAGGGCAACTCCGGACCGCTCGCGGATACGGCCGGACGGCAATCCCGGCCGCGGGTGAATACGGCCGCCGCCGGTCGTCACCGCGCGTGTCCGGGCGTATTCGCTCCCGAGATCAAGGAGGTTCACCCCATGTCGTCCTCGCTGCTGGAGAGTGTGGACATCGAGGCGCCCGTCGCGGTGAGCTGGGCTCTGTGGTCGGACGTCACGCGGTGGCCGAGGTTCCTCAGCCACGTACGGCTGGTCGAGCGCCTGGACGACACGCATTTCGCCTGGCAGCTGTCGCTGCCGGGGGCGGACAAGAATTTCGTGGCGGAACTCACCGAGGTCAAACCCCACGAGCGCATCGCCTGGAAAACGACGGAGGGAGTCCATCACGCGGGAGTCGTCACCTTCCACCGGCTCAGTGACACATCAAGCCGTGTCACGCTGCAAATAGAGTACTCACCGGAAGGTTTCGTGGAGCATCTGGGGGCCCTGACGAACCTGGACTCCACCCTCGCCAACTACGACCTCGGGGAATTCCGGAAACTCGCGGAGACCGCCGCGGCCGGCTGAGGCGGCTACTCCCCCGCCGGCTCCGTGGCCACGCCGTCGGCCGCCGCCGCTTCCGTGACCGTGCCGTACAGCGGGAGCACCCCGTCCAGGCCGGTCAGCTCGAAGAGGCGGCGCAGGCCGGACGAGGGGGCGGCCAGGCGGAGCCGGGTGCCCAGGGCGGCGTGCTGTTGCAGGAGGACGTTGACCGTCGTGGAGTCCGCGAATTCCACCTCGGACAGGTCGACGACCACCGGCCGCGCCGCTCCGTCGCCGTCCCGGGGCGCGGTGCCCGCCTCGCGCAGGGCCGCTTCCAGCGGTGCGACGGTGTCGATGTCGAGCGGTCCGGTGACGGTGATCACCAAGGCGTCCCCGGCGCGCCGTCCTTCCCGTATCCGTACCTGTGTCGGCCGGTCTGCGCTGGGCTGTGGATGCACGGTGGTCCTCGGTCGGTGACGGGTCGGCGGCCCGGCCGGACTCCCGGTCCGGCCGGATGGAGTGATCAACAATAGAAGCGATTGTTGCCGTTTGACAATATTCCAGAAAGGCAACAATCTTGTCCCCGTCACTGCACAACACGGCTCTGCCCGGAGTGACTTCGGATCGAGAAGCGGGGCCTGGATGACTTCACGCAGTGTCCGCGCTGTCCGCACCGAGCGTGCGGCGGGCGGGGACCGTACGGCTGCCCCCTGCCGCGCGGTGCACGGCGGCCGCCCTGTGGAACGCCGCCAGGCCGGACGCCAGATCGGCGACCTGCGCCGGGTCCATGCGCGCCACGATGGCGGCGACCTCGCTCTTGCGGGCCGCCCGGTACTCCTCCAGGAAGGCGCGCCCGCGCAGACTCAGCCGCAGCTCGACCTCGCGCCGGCTCGTCGCGCTCGGACAGCGCTCCGCCAGGCCCATGGCCTCCAGGCGGTCGCACAGACGACTCACCGCGGGCGGACGCGAGCCGAGTGCGTCGGCGAGCGCCCGCAGGTTAGTACCCTCATGATCCTCGATCACCAGGAGAGCCCGCAGCTGGGACGGCGACACCTGCGCCGAGCGTGCCGTCTCCTGGCCACGACCCCACAGCACCTCCAGCAACTCGGAGGCGGCAAGGGTGGCCTCGGTCACCTGTTCGTGCTGCGACTGGCCGGGAAAACGGGACACACGACCACTCTGTCACCCTCCGGCCGCCCGCGTCAGCCCGGCCATGTCTGAATCCACCGAAATAAGAATGTTTGAGAGCCCGTGACCCTGAGCTGTGATGTGGAAAGAGCCGTTCGCGCGTCGGCACCGCACGCATTGGTGGACACGCTGCGCGAAGCACTCGCCGCGGCCTACGGAGCCACGTCCGTCCACCTGTTCCTCGCGGATTACGGGGGCACGATGCTCAGGCCCTTCGCCTCGCTCGGCGAGGACCCGCCCGGCGTGCTGTCCATCTCCAACAGCCCGCAGGGGCGTGCCTTCGGCAGCCAGGAGCCGCACGAGCGGCAGGTCCGGCAGGGTGGCGCCGTCGATCACCACCTGCCGGTGACGGTCCGCGGCGAACGGCTCGGCATCCTGACCGTACGGCTGCCCGCCGAGCGCAACGTGCCGGGCACCGCCGACGAGCTCGCGCACGCCGCCGACCTGCTCGGCCACGAGATCCTCGTCGCCGAGCGGGACACCGACGTCTACCAGCGGGCCCGCCGCACCAACCGGCTCACCCTGGCCGCCGAGATGCAGTGGCAGCTGCTGCCCGCGCGGGCCTGCGTGGCCGAGGAGTACGCCATCGGGGCGCAGCTCGAACCGGCCTACGCGATCCACGGCGACAACTACGACTGGGCGGCGGACGCGGACGAGCTGACCCTCGCCGTCACCAACGGCATGGGCACCGGCATCGAGGCGTCCCTGCTCACCCACCTCACGGTCAACGCGCTCCGCAACGCCCGCCGCGCCGGTATCGGCATCGCCGACCAGGCGGCCCTGGCCGACCAGGCCCTCTACGGGCAGTACCGCGGCTCCGCCTACGTCTCGACGCTGCTGCTGCGCTTCCAGCTCGCGACCGGCCGGGTGGAGGTCGTGGACGCGGGCTCCCCGCAGCTGTGGCGGCGCCGGGGCCGCACCATCGACCGGGTGCCGCTGGAGCCGCAGCTGCCGCTCGGCATGTTCGAGGAGACGCAGTACGTGGCGCAGGAATTCGAGGTGCTGCCCGGCGACCGGCTCCTGTTCGTCAGCGACGGTGTGTACGGGGCGGTCTCGCCGCCGGGCGAGGAGTACGGCGAGCACGCCCTCGCCCGCGCGATCCACGCCACCAGCCTGCTGCCCGCGGCGAGCGTGCCCCGCGCCGTGCTGCGCGACCTCGCCGAGTACCGGGACGCGGAGTCGATGGACGACGCGCTGGTGCTGTGCCTGGACTGGTTCGGGCGGCCGGAGAACCGGGAGCGGTAGGGCGTTCGTCCGACGGCCGGCGCGCGGGGGCGCCCTAGGTCAGGTGACCGCCTCGCAGGCCCCGGCCAGCGCGGTCACCTCGGCCCGCGCCGCGTCGAGCGAGGCGGCCGCCAGCGGCCGGAATCGCGCCAAATGCGGAACGAGATGAGCCAACGTCAGCTCGGCGCCGACGACCCGCACGGCGTCCTCCGCCACCCCGAGTTCGCGGAAGTACGCCCGCAGATACGGCGTCTGGAAGTCCCACCCCTCCCGCGGGGTACCCGGCCCGTACGCCCCGCCCCGGGAACTGATCACCACCACCCGCGCCCCCTTCAGCAGGCACTCCCCGGTCCCTGGATCGGTGAACGCCCCGGGGAAGGCCACCCGGTCCATCCACGCCTTCAGCGCGGCGGGCACCGAGAAGTTGTACATCGGCGCGCCGATGAGCACCGTGTCGGCCGCCAGCAGTTCGTCCACCAGCGGGCGGGTCAGCGCCCACGCCCGCCGCTCGGCCGGGCCTGCGATCAGCGCGTCCACGCCGTCCGGCGGGACGAGGCCGTGTTCCTCCACGCGCCGGCCGAGCGAGCAGTAGGCGGTGTCCAGCGGGGGTACGGGGTCGGCGGCCAGGTCCCGGTGGCGGTATCCGGCCGCCGTGCCGTGCGCGGCGCGCCAGGTCTCGGCGAACAAGGCGGTCAGCCGCCTGCTGACCGACCTGCCGGAGCGGTCGGCGCTGGAATCCAGGTGCAGCAAGGACGTCATCGGGTTCTCCTGTCACTTCTCGCGCGGTGTGTCCGTCCTTACCCGTGACGGAGCGGAACGAGGAAAGGTGACCGGTGAACGCGCGCGACGGACTGGCGGAACGTTTCGAGGAACAGCGGGACCGGCTGCGGGCCGTCGCCCACCGGATGCTCCGCTCCCCGGAGGAGGCCGACGACGCCGTACAGGAGGCGTGGCTGCGGCTGAGCCGGGTGGACGCGGACGCGGTGGACAACCTGGACGGCTGGCTGCGGACGGTGGTGACGCGCATCTGCCTCGACGTGCTGCGTACGCGTACCTCGCGGCGGGAGGACCTGGCGGAGCTGCGGACCTTCGACGAGGTCCCGGTCCGGGCGGAGGGGCCCGAGGCGACCGCGCTGCTGACCGACTCCGTCAGCCGGGCGCTGCTGGTGGTACTGGACCGGCTGAACCCTGCCGAACGCGTCGCGCTCGTCCTGCACGACATGTACGCCGTGCCGTTCCACGAGATCGCCCCCCTCGTGGAGCGCACCCCGGTCGCCACGAAGAAGCTCGCCAGCCGGGCGCGCCAGAAGGTACGGGGCACGCCCGCCGTCCCGCCGGCCGACCTGGCCCGGCACCGCCGCGTCGTCACGGCGTTCCTGACGGCCGCCCGCGCCGGTGACCTCCCGGCGGTCCTCGCCCTGCTGGCCCCCGATGTCGTACGCCGCGCCGACCCCGCCGTCCTGCCCCCGGGGGTCGCGCCCGAACTCCGCGGCGCCCGGGCCGTGGCCGAGGGCACCCTGCTCTTCGCCCACCGCGCCCGCGAGGCCGAACCGGCCCTCGTCAACGGCGCCGTCGGCCTCCTCGTCGCGCCCCGGGGCCGCCTGCGCATCGCGCTGACCTTCACCGTCGAGGACGGCCTGATCACCGGCTACGAGGTGATCGCCGCTCCGGCGCGGCTGCGGAGGCTGGAGATCGGGGTGCTCGACTGACTGCGGAGCCTGGCTCCAGACCATCTCCGCGGAATTGGCCATGTTGTCCGGGCCCGCCTCCGTACAGACTCACCACCCGTCACTCCCACACCAAGCGCACATGGAGGCAACGGGCATGGAACACGCGCACCGGGGCGGCGGCGACCGGCCGAAGATCGCGATCATGGACGCCGGGATCGGGCTGCTCGCGGCCGCCTCCGCGGTACGCCGGCTGCGTCCCGACGCCGACCTCGTCCTCTCCTCGGACCCCGACGGCATGCCCTGGGGGCCGCGCACTCCGCAGGACATCACCGCCCGCGCGCTCGCCGTCGGCGAGGCCGCGGCGGCACGGCGCCCGCACGCGCTGGTCGTCGCCTGCAACACCGCGACCGTCCACGCGCTGCCCGCCCTGCGGGCCCGCTTCGAGCCGGAACTGCCGGTCGTCGGCACGGTCCCGGCGATCAAACCGGCGGCCGTGGGCGGCGGGCCCCTCGCCGTCTGGGCCACGCCCGCCACCACCGGCAGCCCGTACCAGCGCTCGCTGATCCGGCGGTTCGCCGAGGGCGCGGCGGTCACCGAGGTGCCGTGCCCCGGGCTCTCCGACGCGGTGGAGCAGGGTGACGAGGACGCCATCGGTCTCGCGATCGCCGCCGCCGCGCGGCGCACCCCGGCCGGGGTCGGGAGCGTCGTCTCGGCTGTACCCACTACGAACTCGTCGCCGAGCGCATCCGTGCCGCGCTGCCACGCCCCGGCCTGCTGCCCCTCGTTCTGCACGGCTCGGCCCACGCGGTCGCCGCCCAGGCCCTCCGCCGCACCGGCCACCCGCCCGCGCCCCACTCCCCTGCCGACGGCACCCTGACCGTCCTCCTCAGCGGACGCGAGGCGGCCCTCCCGGACCCGGCGCTCATTTATGCGGAGGGCCGGCTTCTGCTGCGGGGGCTCGAGCGGGCTCGGGTGCGGCGGAGGCCGGTCCGGCCGGCCGCCGCGGCAGCAGGAAAGGAGTCGTCAGGATGAGGGCGCCGGCGAGGGCCATGGCGGTGCGGGTGCCGGCGAGGGCGGCCAGCAGGCCCCACAGGGCGGTCAGGGCCGCGGTGGTGAGTTTTCCGGTCGCCGACCAGGCGGAGAGGGTACGGGCGACGCGGTCCGGCGCAGTGAGGTCCAGCCGGTGGGCGGCGAGCAGCGGGTTGAAGACGCCGATGCAGACGATCATCGCGAACTCGACGGCCATGACGAGCAGCAGCCCGGACACACCGGGATGGACGAAGGCCAGGCCGATCAGCCAGCAGGCCCGCAGCGTCCCGGCCGTGCGCAGGACCCGGTGCTGCCCGAAGCGCGCGACGAGCGGACCGGCCAGGCGCGAGCCGAGCAGACCGCCGAGGCAGGGCACCGCGAAGGCGAGGGCGTACTGCCAGGGCGGGAAGCCGAGGGGGCCGAGCATGAGGACGGCGGCCAGTGGCGCTGTCGCCATGATCAGGCCGTTGACCAGGACGGAGTTGAGGAACAGCGGGCGCAGGACGGGGTGGGCGAGGATGTGCCGCCAGCCCTCCAGGAGTCCGGCGGCGCGTGCCGTCGGCGGCGCCCCCTCCCGTACCGGACGCGGTTCCCCGCCGCCGATCGCCCGGATGCCGGCGGCCGACAGCAGATAGCTGACCGCGTCGGCCAGTACGGTCGTCACCGGCCCCAACAGCCCGGCCGCGGCGCCGCCGAGCGGCAGACCGAGCACGGTGGAGGTCCACTGCGTGGCCTCGAACCGCCCGTTCGCGACGATCAGGTCCGGCGGCCCGACGAGGGCCTTCAGGCAGGCGCCGGCGGCCGCGTTGAAGGTGATGTCGGCCGCGGCGATCACCATGGACACGACCAGCAGCTGGACGAAGCCGAGCCGCCCGAGCAGGTACGCGGCGGGGATGCTCAGCAGCAGCCCGCACCGGACCAGATCCATCGCGATCATCACGGGCCGCTTGCGCCGGAACTCCACCCACGGGCCGAGCGGCACCGCCAGCACGGCCCCCACCGCGGGCCCGACCGCGGCGAGCGCCGACACCTCGGCGGGTCCGGCGTGCAGCACCAGGACCGCGATCAGCGCGAACGCGTCGAAGGCGAGCGAGGTCCCGAACGTACTGACCGCGTACGCCGCCCACAGCCACCCGAAGGACCGCCCCAGCGACCGTTTGGCCCCCATGTCCCGCCCTGCACCTTTCCTCGTGTCCACCTGCGCGACGGATCGTCGGGCGGACACATCACAGCGGGCGGGCGGGGCGGAAGCAAACAACCGTGGGTGACCGCAGCGACAACCGGTGGTTGTGTGCGCTCCCCTAGAGTGCTCCCCGTGGATCTCCATGCCGTACGCACCGTCGTCGCCGTCGCGGACTCCGGGCAGTTCCGGGAAGCCGCCGCCCAGCTGTCGATCACCCAGCAGGCCGTCTCCAAGCGCATCGCCGCGCTGGAGAAGGACCTCGGGGTACGGCTCTTCGACCGCACGGCGCGCGGGGCGCGGCTCACCATCGACGGGCAGGCGTTCCTGCCGCACGCCCGTGAGCTGCTGCGCGCCGAGGAGCGGGCGGCCGCCTCCGTACGGCCGGGGAGCCGGGCGCTGCGCGTGGACGTGATCGGGCGCCGGCTCGCACCGGCCGACCTGGTGCGCGACTTCCACCGCGCGTACCCGGACACCGCACTCGACGTGGTGACCCTCTTCGACGCCGACGCGGCGCTCGCCGCCGTACGGTCCGGCACGATCGACGCGTCGTTCCGCGCCGTGACCGCACCCGCGCGGCAGCTGCCCGACGGCATCGAGGCGGTACGGGTCCACGACGAGCCCGTGCAGCTCGTCACCGGGCCCGCCCACCCGCTGGCCGGCGCGCGTGCGGTCGCACCCGGCGGGCTCGCCGGGCACCGGATCTGGATGCCGGGCATCGTCACCGGCACCGAGTGGGCGGCCTACTACGACGACCTCGCCGCCGCGTTCGGGTTCACCATCGAGGTGACGGGCCCCGACTTCGGCACCGAACCGCTCCTGGACACCATCGCCGACTCCCCGGGCATCGCGACCCTCGTCGGCGCGTGGACGCGGTTCGCCTGGCCCGCCGAGCACGATCTGCGGCGCGTGCCCCTGCACCACCCGACGCCGGTCTACCCGCACTCCCTCATCTGGCACCGCGACAACCCGCACCCCGCACTGGCCGCGCTCCGCGACCATCTGCGCGGCCGGTACACGGCGCCCACCGCGCGTTCGGGAGAGCCGGGCGACGAGGTGTGGACGCCGGAGTGGGCGGAGTGACCGGGTAAGGGGTACGGCTCGTCGGGAGCCGACCAGGGGATCACTTCACCGGACGGGACAAACAACTCCCGCTGCTCCGGGCGGCGTTCGCGCTGCCTTCATCTACCGCTCGGCTCAACGGGCGCGTCAGTACGAGCCGTTCACGATCCGTACGAGCACCGGACACGTTACCTACTGGTAAGCCGTCACACACGCCCCCCAGACTCCCCCTGCTTTCCCCTTCAACCACCCTCCCGACATGAAGGAGCCCCTTCGTGGCCACCTCCCGCAGCGTCCGGTCGGCGACGCTCGCCCTCGCCACGGCACTCGCCGCGCTCGCCGTCGCGGCCGTCCCCTTCCCGGCCGGGGCCGCCCCGTCCGCGCCGCCCGCCGTCACCCCGCGGGCCGAGACACCGGCCCTGCACGACGACGCGGCCGGGGGCGAGGCCGACGCCGACGACCCGGCGATCTGGCGCAACGCCGCCGACCCGGGCCGCAGTCTGGTGATCGCCACCGCGAAGAAGGGCGGCCTGCGGGTCTACGACCTCGACGCGCGCGAGGTGCAGTCGCTGCCCGCGCCCGCCGCGCCCGGCCCCGGGCACGCCGCCGGACGGTTCAACAACGTCGACCTGGTGTCCGGGCAGCGCCTGTCGTCGGGCCGCGCCGACCTCGCGGTGGTCAGCGACCGCGGCAACGACCGGCTGCGCTTCTACCGGATCGACCGGGACCGCGCGGGCGGCCCGCTCACCGACGTGACCGACCCCGCGGCCCCGCCGGTCTTCTCCGCCTCCCAGCAGGAGATCGACGAGCAGCGCACCGCCTACGGGCTGGCCACCTGGACCGACCAGACCACCGGCCGCTCGTACGCCCTGGTCAGCCGCCGCGAGCGGACCACCCTCGCCCTCCTGGAACTCATCCCGGGCGCGGGCGGCACGGTCGGCTACCGCAAGATCCGCACCCTGGACCTGCCCTCCTCCTTCCGCCTGCCCAACGGCAAGAAGTGGTCCCCCTGCGCCGAGCCCGGTGAACTCCCCCAGGTCGAGGGCATGGTGGTCGATCCCCACAACGGCACGCTGTACGCGGGGCAGGAGGACGTCGGCATCTGGCGGCTGCCTGCCGACCTGACCGGCACGCCGAAGCTGATCGACAAGGTCCGCGAGTACGGCGTACCGGCCACCTACGACGAGGCGGCCGGGAAGTGCGTCGCGGGCGCCGACCCCGGCTACGGCGGCAAGCGGCTGACGGCCGACGTCGAGGGCCTGACGCTCGTCGAGGAGTCCAAGGGCGACGGCTATCTGCTGGCGTCCAGCCAGGGTGACAACACCTTCGTCGCCTACGACCGCGAGATATCCGACGACAACGAGTACGAGGGCGGCTTCCGCGTCGCCCCCGCCTCGCCGGCCCTGGACGGCTCGGAGGAGTGCGACGGCGCCGCCGCGCTGAAGGCGCCGCTGGGCGCCAAGTACCCGAAGGGGCTGCTGGTCGTGCAGGACGGGCACGACGCGCCCGGGGACCCGCAGCGCCCCTCCACGAACTTCAAGTTCGTGGACCTGAGGGACGTGCTGAAGGCCGTGGACGGCTGATCCGCGGGCCGCGCGGCCCGGTTCGTACACCTGCTCTCACCCGCGGCGGATGACGCGGGCCGCGCCGGGCGGCGCTGCGATGCGGCCATGGCTGGACACCGCGCCACCGAAGGCCCGCTGGGCGCCGCCCTGTTGCTCGGGCCGCGGCTGGCCCTGGGCGCCGTGGCCGCCGTGGGTACGGTGGCGGCCACGGCGGCCGTACGGGTCGCGGACGGCATCGGCGGCGCCCGGCGCGCCGTGCTGCGGCGGCTGGTCGCCGCGGTCGTCGGCCAGCTCGACCTGGAGGCCCTGGTGGCCCGGGTGGACGTGAACAAGGTGGCGGAGCGCATCGATGTCGACCGGGTCGCCGACCGCGTGGACGTGGCGCGGATCGCGCGGCGCGTGGACGTCGACGCCGTACTGGACCGGATCGATCTGGCCGGATACGCGCGGCAGGTGCTCGAAGAGATCGACGTCGGCGCGATCGTCCGGGACACCGGCGGCGACCTGACCGGCGAGGCGCTGGGCGCCGTACGGCTGCGCGGTGCGCGGGCGGACCGGCTGGTGGACGCCGTCACCGACCGGCTGCTGCGCCGGACTCCTTCGTGACGCGGCCCTCCGCCGCGGACGGCCCGGCCCGGCTCCAGGGCCGGGCCGCGGGGCTGGTGTCCCGTACCCTGGCGGCTGTCGCCGACATCTTCGTGGTGCTCGGCATCGCCGTACTGGCCGATCTGTTCGCCGGTGCCGTCCGCTTCCTCGTGCTCGGTCCGCCGTTCGCCCCGCCGAAGCTCTCCGACTGGCTCACCGGGCTTCTCGGCTTTGCCCTCACCGTCGGCTATCTGGCGGCGAGTTGGACGGTGACCGGCCAGACCATCGGGGCCCGGCTGATGGGGCTGCGCGTGGTCCGCCGGCGGGGTCGGCCGCTCGGCGCCGGCCGCGCCCTGCTGCGGGCCGTGCTGTGCGTCGTCTTTCCGCTGGGGCTGTTCTGGACACCGCTCAGCAGGCGCGACGCGTCCGTCGCCGATCTCCTCGTGCGCAGTGCGGTGGTGTACGACTGGTACGGCGGACGCTCCCACGGCGGCACGGACGGTCAGCGGCCACTGCCCTGACCGGCCACGGCCCGCTGCCGGGGCAGCAGTGTGGCGGCCACGAGGCCGCCGCATCCGATGACCGCCAGCACGATCAGCGCGGCGGCGTACGAGCCGACGGCCAGGTCGGCGACGAGGATGGTGCCGGCGATCGCCGTACCGAGCGAGGAACCGAGGTTGGACACGCTGCGCGACAGGCCGGAGATCTCCCCCTGCTGCTCCTCGGGGAAGCTGGACTGCACCACGTTCACGGACGGGGTGAGCATCACGCCGAGGCCCAGGCCGATCAGGAGCAGCCCGGGGGTGCTCGCCCAGGCGCTCTGCGCCCCGCCCGCCAGGGCGAGGAGCGTGCCGATGCCGCCTACCGTCACGACGAAGCCGGTCGTCACGAGGGTCCTCGGGGTGCGCCGCTGCGCGAAGCGCTCGGCGGCGAGCGAGGACGCGAGGAGGCCGACGGTGGCCGCCGTGAAGATCACTCCGGTCTGGATCGCGTTGTAGCCGCGGACGACCTGGAAGTAGGCGGACACCACGAACGAGATCCCCATCAGGACCATCCACTGGAGGCACTGCGTCACCAGGCCGAGGTTGGACGTGCGGTCGCGGAACAGGCCCGTCGACAGCAGCGGTTCGGCGCCGGCGCGCTCCTTGGCCCGTATCCAGCGGAAGAACCAGGCCAGCACGGCGGCCCCGAGCACCAGCAGCCCGGCCATCAGCCAGCCGTTGTCGTCGGCGGCGAGGATGCCGGCGACGACGAGCGTCAGGCCGACGGCGGACAGGACCGCCCCGCCGGTGTCGAAGGAACGGCCGGGCTCCGGGGGCAGCGGGTCGGGGATCCGGCGGCTCAGGACGACGATCACCGCGATGACCAGCGCCTGGAAGACGAAGGCGGCGCGCCAGCTCAGCCCCGAGGTGATCAGCCCGCCGATCAGCGGCCCGGCGGCCGCGCCGATGCCGCCCATCGCCATGATCGCGCCGAACGCGCGGGCGCGGGCGGCGGTGTCCGTGAAGTACAGCGTGGTGAGGATGTAGACCGGCGGGATGAGCAGGGCCGTGCCGATGCCTTCGAGGAGGGAGTTGCCGAGAATCAGGACGCCGAGGCCGGGCGCCGCCGCGCTGAGCAGGGCGCCGACGCCGTAGACGGCCAGGCCCGCCACCAGGCACCGCTTGCGGCCGAAGCGGTCGGTCAGCTTGCCGCCGGGGATCATCAGCGCGGCCATGACCAGCAGGAAGACGGTGATCGCGAGCTGCACCCCCTGCACGGTGGTGTCGAGGTCCTCGCTGATGTCGTTGATCATCACGTTCATGTTGGAGCCGGCGAAGCTGCAGATGAACTGGGCGAGCGCCAGCGGCACCAGCACATGCCGCGGTGGGCCCGGCGCGCTGCCACTGATCCCCGGTCCGGGCGGTACGGCCATCGTCTCGCCTCCGATCGCTGGTCGCCCGGCGTACGGTGCGCGCCGTACGCCGGGCGCGTGCATCCTCCCGGCCGGATGATCAGCTGTCGTCACCCGGCGGGGGTGACGACGGACGGCATCGCGTCCCGGTCCGGGGCGAGGGCGAGGACGTGGGTGCCCCAGGGGTCCAGGTCGACGAACAGGCCGGGGCCGGTCAGCTCGTCCCCGTCGCGTTCGTACCGCGCACCGGTCAGCAGCTCGGCCACCTGCCAGGAGCCGGTTTCCGGTTCGCGCCACGGCAGCCGGATACGGCCCTGGGCCGACCGCTCCGAGAGGTTCACGGCCGTCAGGAACCGCCCGGCGGGGCCCGCCCAGCACCAGGTGAGGATGTTCCTGGCGGAGTCGTTGTCGGGCCAGCCCGTGCACTCCAGCAGCTGCCACTGTCCGGTCCGCATGCCGCTGCGGTGCACGGTGGCCAGCAACTTCTCGTGGAACGCGAGCAGTTCGGTGTCGATGGGCTCGTCCGGGCGCCGGTCCAGGAAGACGGGCAGCCGGGTGCGGCGTCCCGTGAACTGGCCCTCGTGCCACAGCGTCGCCCCGGGCAGTGTGGCGATCATGATGGCTGCCGCGCGCTCCTTGGCGGGGTGCAGTGTCTGCGCGGCCCTGGGCTCGTCGTGGTTCTCCAGGAACCGTACGAGCTTGCGCTGGTATGCCTCGTCCGCCGTCAGGTGCTGCCGCACCGCCTCGGGGCCCTCGTTCAGGATGCGGTCGTAGAGGCGCTTGTCGTAGCAGAAGTCGAAGCCCTGCTGCTGGAGGTCCCATTCGAGGTCCCAGTACGCCTCGGCGACGAACGTCATGCCGGGGTGCCGCTCGCGTACGCCGCCGATGACCGTGGGCCAGAACTCGTCCGGCGGCGGGGTTCCGGCGCGCTGCCCCCAGGTGCGCAGGAAGATGTCGTTCATCAGCAGCATCGCCATGTCGCAGCGCACCCCGTCGCAGGTCTGCCCGATGCGGGTCAGCTCGTCGGCGGTCGCCCGCCGCAGGGCGGGCTCGAAGGCATTCAGCTGCACCACGTCCGGCCAGGGCGGGAAGAACGGGTCGCGGCCGCGGGCGAGGACGGCGGTGCCGGTGTCGAGGTAGGCGGCCGGATCGTGCCGCAGGTCGTCGGCGGTGCCGCGCACGAAGTACTCGGGGTGCGCGGACACCCAGGGGCTGTCCGGGGCGACGTGGTTGGGCACGTAGTCGAGCAGCAGGCCGATGCCCCGCCCGTCGAGTTCGGCGCGCGCGGCGGCCAGCCCCTCCGCACCGCCGAGCGTCGCGTCCACCTCGTAGCGCCGGATGCAGTACGGCGACCCGGCGATCTCCTCCTCCTGGATGCCGGGGACGGCCTGGGCGAACGCGATGCGCAGGGACTGGTCCCACAGGGCGATGCCCCGGCCCTGCGGGCTGCGCTCCCACACCCCCATGAGCCAGACGGCGTCGATCCCGTGCGGGGTGATCTCCTCCCACGCGTCCTTGGGCACGTCGCCGAGTCCGCCCGGACGCCCGGTGCGCCGCTGGACCTCGCGCAGCCACACCCGGGTGTTGACCTCGTGGACGACGGGCTGCGCGGGCAGTCGCGTCATGACCTCTCCTTCCGGCCCGGATCATCCGTCAGGAAGTCGCCGGGCGTAAGGGTGCCGAAGAGCTGCATCAAGGCGGCGACCAGGCCCGTCCAGCCGGTCTGGTGGGCCGCGCCGATGCCGGCGCCGTTGTCGCCGTGGAAGTACTCGTGGAAGAGGATCAGATCGCGCCAGTGCGGGTCGTCGCGGAACTTGTGCTGCCCACCGTAGACGGGCCGCCGCCCGTCCGCGTCGCGCAGGAAGATCCGGGCGAGCCGGCGCGAGATCTCCTCGGCCGCCTCGTACAGGGTCATCCGGACGCCCGAGCCGGTGGGGCACTCGACGGTCAGATCGTCGCCGTAGAAGCCGTACAGATTCAGCAGCGCGCGGATGACCAGGGCGTTCATCGGGAACCACACCGGGCCGCGCCAGTTGGAGTTGCCGCCGAACATGCCGGTGTCGGATTCGGCGGGCAGATAGGAGACCCGGTACTCCTCGCCGTGCACCCAGAAGGTGTACGGGTGCTCGGCGTGGTAGCGGGAGAGGGACCGGATGCCGTACGGACCGAGGAACTCGTCCTCGGACAGCAGGTGGCCGAGGACCCGCAGCAGCCGCTTCTCGTCCACGACGGACAGCAGCCGGGCACCGCCGGCCACGCCCGCCTGGGCCGAGGCCATCGTGACGTTCAGCGAGGGGTGGCGGTCGGCGAAGCGGCGCAGGCGCTCGTTCAGGCCCGTCACCCGCTCCAGCTGCCGCGGCCGGAAGACGGTCGAGGCGCACAGCGGCAGCAGGCCCACCATCGACCGGACCTTGAGCCGTACGGCCTGCCCGTCGGGCAGGCGCAGCACGTCGTAGAAGAACCCGTCCTCCTCGTCCCACAGTTCGTCGCCGAGGTCGCCGACGCGGTCCATGGAACCGGCGATCCACAGGTAGTGCTCGACGAACTTCAGCACCAGTTCGTCGTAGGCGGGGTTGTGCTCGACCAGTTCCAGCGCGATCTGGAGCATGGACTGGCAGTACAGGGCCATCCAGGCGGTGCCGTCGGCCTGTTCGAGGCGGCCTCCGGTGGGCAGCGGCGCGCTGCGGTCGAAGACGCCGATGTTGTCCAGGCCCAGGAAGCCGCCCTGGAAGAGGTTGCGGCCCTCGGGGTCCTTGCGGTTGACCCACCAGGTGAAGTTGGTCAGCAGCTTCTGGAAGACGCGTTCCAGGAAGGCGGGGTCGGCCTGGCCCGTGCGGCGTTCCTGCATGAGGTGGACGAAGTACGCGGCCCAGGCGTGCACCGGCGGGTTGACGTCCCCGAAGTTCCACTCGTAGGCGGGGACCTGCCCGTTGGGGTGCTGGTAGACGTTCTGCAGGAGCAGTTCGAGCTGCTGCTTGGCGAAGCTGTTGTCCACCACCGACAGGGCCACGGCGTGGAAGGCCAGGTCCCACGCGGCGAACCAGGGGTACTCCCACTTGTCGGGCATGGAGATGATGTCGTCGGCGACCATGTGGAACCACTCGCGGTTGCGGATGCCGGGCCGCGGCAGGCTCCACGGGTCCATGCCGTGTTCGGCGAGCCAGGTCTCCAGGTCGAAGCCGTAGTACTGCTTCGACCACAGCATCCCGGCGAGGGCCTGGCGCAGCACCCGGGCCTCGTCCTCGTCCGCGCCGCGCGGGGTCAGCTCCCGGTAGAAGGCGTCGGCTTCGGCGATGCGCTCCTGGAAGACCGTGTCGAAACCGCGGGCCAGGGAGAGCGACGATCCGGTGGGGGCGAGCCGCAGCCGCAGGACCTCCTCGCCGCCGGCGGGGACGGTCAGGGTGTAGTGCGCGGCCGCCTTGGTGCCCTCCCCGGCCGGGTTGACGGCCCCGGCCTCCCCGTCGACGACCGCGCGGCCGATGCCGTCCTTGACGTACGGCGTGCGGTTGGGCGTGCCGAACAGCCGCTCGTGGTTGGTCTCGTTCTCGGTGAACAGCAGCGGGACCGCGCCGGCGCAGCGCAGGTCGTAGCTGCCCAGCTCGGGGTGGACGGCCCGGACGGTGGCGGTGCGGCGCGGTCCTTCGGCCGCGGCCAGCGCGGGCCGGGCGGCGCCCTCGCGCCAGGACCAGGTGTTGCGGAACCACAGGGTGGGCAGCACGTGCGCGGTCGCCTCGTCGGGGCCGCGGTTGGCGACGGTGATCCGGATCAGTACGTCGTCGTCGGCGGCCTTGGCGTATTCGACGGTGACGTCGAAGTACCGGTCGTCGTCGAAGATGCCGGTGTCGAGCAGCTCGTACTCGAACTCCTGGCGGCTGCGGGCCTGATTGACGGTCACCAGGTCGTGGTACGGGAACTCCGCCTGCGGGTATTTGTACAGGTAGCGCATGTAGGAGTGGCTGGGCGTGCTGTCGAGGTAGAAGTAGTACTCCTTCACGTCCTCGCCGTGGTTGCCCTCGCCGTTGGTCAGCCCGAAGGCGCGTTCCTTGAGGATCGGGTCGCGCCCGTTCCACAGCGCGAGGGCGAAGCACAGGCGCTGCTTGGCGTCGCAGATGCCGCCGAGCCCGTCCTCGCCCCAGCGGTAGGCCCGCGAGCGGGCGTGGTCGTGCGGGAAGTACGACCAGGCGTCACCGCCCGCGCTGTAGTCCTCGCGGACCGTGCCCCACTGGCGTTCGCTCAGGTAAGGGCCCCACAACCGCCGTCGCTCCTCGTCGGCCGGACCTGCCGGTTCCGCGCTCGTCTGAGTGCTCATGCCTGCCTCCCTGCCTGCCGCGGGCTCACCCGGCGCCAGACTGGTCCCGGCCGCCCGGGGCCGCCTCACCTCGGGCGGGTGACGCGGCGGAACGCGCCTCCCTGCTGGATGGAGGCGACCCCGCGCGCCGGCCGCCGGGCCGTGCGGCCGGCCGCTCCACCAGGAGGCTGTGATGGCAGATCTCGTCGTACTCGGATTCTCGGACCGGGAGAAGGCGGACGCGGTGCTGCGGCTCGCCAAGGACCTCTCGCGCCAGGAGCTGCTGGACCTGGACGACGCGGCGCTGGCCTGGCGGACCATGGACGGCAAGATCCATGTCCGCCAGTCGTACAACCCCACCGCGACCGGCGCGGCCGGCGGCGCCCTGTGGGGCACGCTGTTCGGGATGCTGTTCCTGATGCCGGTGTTCGGCGCCGCGATGGGCGCGGCCACCGGCGCGGTCGCCGGCAAGCTCTCCGACGTCGGCATCAACGACGCCTTCGTCAAGGAGATCGCGGGCACCCTCGAACCGGGCAGGGCCGCAGTGTTCGCCCTGGTCCGCCGCTCGACACCGGACCGGGTACGGGAAGCGGTACGCCCCTTCAACCCCAGCGTGATCCGTACGTCGCTGACCAAGGACCGCGAGGACGAACTGGTCGCGGCGCTGCACGCGGGCTGAGGCGTCCCGCCCCACCGCGGCATCTCACCCGGGTGAGAACTTCACCCGGGTGAAACGCCGCCCGCCGCGCTGCCCGTGCCACCGTGCCCGCCCGACACTTGCCTGAGCCGCACCACCCTCCCGCTCCGAGAGCGAGGTGCCGCCCATGGGTGACACGGAGCAGCGCGACGGGCCCACGCCCGGAACCGCGGTGCCCGCCCTGCCGGGCTGGCTGGTCCCCAGACCCCGGCTGACGGACCGGATCTCCCGGGGTGTCCTGGGGCCGCTGACCGTGGTCGTCGGCCCGGTGGGCGCCGGGAAGTCGGCGCTCGCCGTGGAGTGGGCGCACCACGGCCGCTCCCCCGGGCCGGTGGCATGGGTGACCTGCGACGGCCGCGACGAGCAGCCCGGCGTCTTCTGGCCGCGGGTGATCAGCGCGTTGGGCGCGGACGGGCCGGACGTGCCGGTCTCCGGCGGCCCTGGGCTGGTGGCCGCGCTGGCGGCCCGGCTGGCCGGGCGGCGCGACCCGGTGGTCCTGGTCCTGGACGACTTCCACACGGAACCCGGCTCGCCGACCGCCGAGGACATCATCGCCCTGCTCAAGCACGCCGCGCCCGTACTGCGCCTGGTGGTGCTCGCGCGCCGGGACCCGCCGCTGCACCTGCACCGCCTGCGGCTGTCCGGCGAACTGACCGAACTGCGCACCGCCGACCTGGCCTTCGACGACCGGGAGACGGCCGCGCTGCTCGCCCAGCACGGCGTCGAGGTGTCCAAGCAGGTGGTGAGCACCCTGCGGCAGCGCGCCGACGGGTGGGCGGCGGGGCTGCGGCTCGCGGCCATGTCCATGGAGAAACAGCCGTGTCCCGAGCGGTTCGTGGCGCAGTTCGCCGGGGACGACGAGGCGGTCGTCAGCTATCTGGTGGAGGAGGTCCTCGACGTGCAGTCGCCGGGGATGCGGCGGCTGCTGCTGACGACGAGCGTCCTGGAGCACGTCAACGCCGAGCTGGCCGCGGAACTGGCGGGCGAGGAGGCGGGCGGCCACTTCGCGGCGCTGGTCCGGGAGAACTCCTTCCTCCGGCCCGACGGGCACGGCTGGTACCGCTGCCACCGGATGTTCGCCGACGTGCTGCGGATGTGCCTGCGCCACGAGACGCCGGGCCTCGTGCCCGAACTGCACCGCCGGGCGGCCGGCTGGCTGGGGGCGCACGGGCTGCTCGCCGACGCCGTACGGCACTGGCTCGCGGCCGGTGACCAGGGGCGGGCCGGGCGGCTGATCGTGAGCCGGCTGGCGGTCGGCCAGGTGCTGGGCCTGACCGGGGAGCGCCTGCCGGACGACCTGGTACGGCAGCTGTCCGAGGCGCCCGACGCGGACGCCACCGCACCCGAGCCCGTGCTCGTCGCCGCGGCCTCGGCCCTCGCGCACGGCGACGACGCGGCCTGCGCCGGTTTCCTGGACCGGGCCGCGCGGCTCGTCGCGGAACTCCCCACGGGCCAGGAGGACCGCGTCACCCGCTGCCGCCTGACCCACGCCGTGATCCGCATGGCCCAGTCGCGCTCCCGGGCCCCGGACGCCGCGCGGGCCGCGGCGGCCGAGGTGGAGAGCCTGTGCGCGGGGCTGTCGCGGACGGTGCTCGCGGCGCACCCGGAGATCCCGGCCCTCACCCTGGCGATCCGCGGCCACGGCGAACTGCGCGACGGCGACCTCCAGGCCGCGGCGGTCTCCCTCACCGCGGGCCTCAAGGCCGCGAGCTCCGCCGGGAACGGTGTGCTGCGCCGGGACTGCCTCGTCGAACTCGCCCTGCTGGAGGTGTTGCGCGGCCGCTTCCGCGCCGCCGGTGAACTCGCCACCCGGTCCTGCCAACCGCCGCTGCCCACGTGGACCGCTACGGACCCGGCCCGCTCCTCGCTGCACGTCGTACGCGCCTGGATCGGCCTGGCGCGCGGCGAACCCGCCCGGGCCCGCCGCGAACTCGGCCACGCCCGCACCGCACTGCGCGGCGCGCCCGATCCGTTCCTCGCCGAGGTCTGCTCCCTGGCCGCGGGACTCGCCAAGGCGGCGGAGCGCGGCGGGCCGCCGGCCGTACGGATCGGTGACGCCGTCGCCGGCTGCCGGCTGCCGTCGGGGCTGCTGCGGGCGGTGGAGCCGGTGTGCGCCGCCGCGCTCGACTCCTCCGGCGGCGCGCGGCCCCGTGTCCTGGCACGCCCCGGGCCGCCCCGCACCGCTTCGGCCCCGGCCCCGGACCCGGTCGAGCGGCTCAGCGTACGGGAACGCGAGGTGCTCGGCCGCCTCGCGCAGATGATGACGACCGAGGAGATCGCCACCGACCTGTACCTGTCGGTCAACACGGTCAAGACACACCTGAAGAGCGTCTACCGCAAGCTCGCCGTGACCCGGCGGTCGGCCGCGGTACGCCGGGCCCGCGAGCTGGAACTGCTGTGAACGGCGGCCGGGCCGCCGGGACGGAGCGGCCTCCGCCCCGGCGCTCCCCCGCTTACTTGAACTGCCCGGGCCGGTAGTCGCCCGCGGGCTGCTGGACGATCACGTTCATCCGGTTGAAGGCGTTGATGAGCGCGATCAGGGACACCAGCGCGGCGAGCTGCTCCTCGTCGTAGTGCTTGGCGGCGTTCGCCCAGACCTCGTCCGGGACCCCGCCGGCCGCGTCCGCGATACGGGTGCCCTGCTCCGTCAGCTCCAGCGCGGCGCGCTCGGCTTCGGTGAAGACCGTGGCCTCCCGCCACACCGCGACCAGGTTCAGACGTACCGCCGTCTCACCGGCGGCGGCGGCCTCCTTGGTGTGCATGTCGGTGCAGAAGCCGCACCCGTTGATCTGGCTCGCGCGGAGCTTCACCAGCTCCTGCGTCGCGACGGGCAGCCCCGAGTCCGTGACGGCCTGTCCCGCCGAGACCAGGTGCTTGAGGAACTTGCCGGCGGTCGGGCTGCCGAAGAGGTTGAGACGGGCGTCCATGGTGGTTCTCCTCTGTGGTGTTCACTTGCCGCTGTTCGGCGGCTGCACCCTTATGACGGGACGGCCCGGCCCGATGTGACAGGGGTGGTGGTGACCTGCGTCACTCCTGGCCGGGGCGCTGGCGGAGCAGCCCCTGCTCCCGGGCCCGGCGCAGCGCCTCGGCCCGGGAGTGGGCGCCGAGCTTGCGGTAGACCGCGCGGGTGTGGCTCTTGACGGTGTTGTGCGACACGAAGAGGTCGTCGGCGATCCGCCGCAGCGGGTCCTCGGTCTGCAGGCGCCGGAGCACGGTCAGTTCGCGTGCGGTCAGCGGCTCGGCCGGTGGCGCCGGATTCCGTACGGTCCGGACCCGCCGGGGCGCCGACGCCAGCACCGCCGCCGCCTCGTCCACCAGGGCCGCCGCGGAGCGGGGGTCGTCCAGCCCGTCCGCGATGTCCACGAGGAGGTCGGCGACCCACACCAGGCAGGCCGTCACGGACGAGTTCGCCGACCGGGCGTCGCCGCCCAGTTCCTGGAGCCGTACGCGCAGATCGGACGCCCGTCCGGGCTTCTCCGGCCCGGCCGGACGGCGGCTCTTCGGCGCGGTGCGCAGCGCAGCGGGCATGCCCTCACCTCCCGGCGGCAGGCGGTACATGTGCAGCGTCGCGTGGCGGGGCCCGGTCCGGAAGGGACCTTACGGCCCTTCGGCGGGCGCAGTGCGCCCGCCGGACGCCCCGGGCAGCCGGCGCACCTCCAGCAGCTCCAGCCCCAGCGCCTGGATGCGGTCGAGGATGCCGTACAGCGCGGCCTGGTCGAGGCCCGCCCCGTACAGCACCGTCTCGGCCGGGCGCAGCCGGACCGTCAGATCGCCGAACGCCGATGCCAGGGCCGCACCGACCCTGCCCCGGACCCGGATCTCGAAATCGCCGCCGCCGGACGGCGTTCCGGCCCGCCCGGGCCCCGCACCCGCCTGCGCGCCCATGGCGTCACCTCCGCTGCGGCGGCCTGGCCTCCCCGCCATTCTCGCCGGGCGGCGGGCGGCGGCCTCACCTCACAAGGGTGACGGTGGGCCGGTGCCCGCCCGGACTCATCCCCGGCGGGTGAACCGGGCGCGGGGCCGCGCGGTGGATGCTCGGCCCACCGAGGAGGAGGTTCGGGCATGGCTGAGCAGACTTCGGCAGGGCAGAGCCGGCAGAGCGCACCGGCACCGGAGCCCCACATTCGCCCGGTCACGATCGGCGGGGTCGTGTTCGCCGTGTGCATCCTGTCCGTCGTGGGGGCCTACCACGCGATCGCGGGCCTCGCCGCGATCATCGACCACAACTTCTACCGGTCGCAGCAGAACTACGCGTACGACTTCAGCGTCAGCGGCTGGGGGTGGATCCAGCTGATCTCCGGCATCGTCATCGTCGCGGCCGCGTTCAACCTCTTCAGCGGCCGCACCTGGGCGCGCGCCGTCGGTATCGGCGTCGCGGTGGCCAGCATGCTGGAGACCTTCTTCTTCACCCCGTACTACCCCGTGTGGTCGGTGGTCCTCATCGCGCTGGACGTGCTGGTGATCTGGTCCCTGGCCACGTACGGGCACCGGGAGGCCCACAAGGTCTACAACGCGCCGTTGTAGGCCCGCGGCCGGGCGGGAGGCCCGAGGGAGGGGGCGCCGGTCCGGCGGTGGCCGGCCGGCGCCTCGTAACGCCGGGCGGCGAGCCGCCCGCCGGGAGGAGGACACCATGGCCGACGCCGGGCGCACGCATCTCTCACCCCAGGAGCGGGCCGCGCGCGGCCGGGCCGCCCGCGCGCAGGTGCCGCGTTCCCGCCACGCGGAGTTCGCGCCCGCCGCCGACCGGCCCGACCCGGTCGCCGTCGTCGAGCGGCAGTCGGCGAGCAGGCTCCCGGAGCTGGTGCCGCTCCGGTACGGGCGGATGCTCGAATCCCCGTTCCGCTTCTTCCGCGGGGCCGCCGCCGTCATGGCGGGCGACCTGGCCGGTACGCCGTCCACCGGGCTGCGGGCCCAACTGTGCGGGGACGCGCACCTGTTGAACTTCCGGCTGCTCGCCTCCCCGGAACGGCACCTGATCTTCGACATCAACGACTTCGACGAGACGCTGCCCGGGCCCTGGGAGTGGGACGTCAAGCGGCTGTCGGCCAGCCTCGTCATCGCCGGGCGCGCCAACGGCTTCGGCGGGCCGGAGCGGGCCCGGGTGGTGCGGGAGACGGTCCGCGCGTACCGCGAGGCGATGGACGGCTACGCCGGGATGCGCAACCTCGACGTGTGGTACGCGCGGATCGACGCGGACGAGCTGTACGGCGTGCTGAGCGAGGGCTGGGACAAGGAGGACCGGCGGCGGGTCTCGCGGGTCCTCGCCAAGGCCCGCACCCGCGACCACCTCCAGGCCCTGGACCGGCTCGCCGTCACCGTCGGGGACGAGCTGCGGATCGCGCCCGACCCGCCGCTCGTCGTACCGCTCGGCGATCTCCTGCCGGACGTCGAACGCGGGCGCCTGGAGCAGCAGTTGCGGGAGCTGGTCGACCGTTACGCGCGGACGCTCCAGGCCGACCGGCGCTCGCTCCTCGCGCAGTACCGCGTGGCCGACATGGCCCGCAAGGTGGTCGGTGTCGGCAGTGTGGGCACCCGCTGCTGGATCGTCCTGCTGCTCGGCCGGGACGACACGGACCCGCTCCTCCTCCAGGCCAAGGAGGCACAGGAGTCGGTGCTCGCGCCGTACGCCGGGCCGGGCCCCTTCTCGCACCAGGGGGAACGGGTCGTCTGCGGGCAGCGGCTGATGCAGGCGGCCAGCGACATGTTCCTGGGCTGGGAGCGGGTCGAGGGCCTGGACGGGCGGCAACGCGACTTCTACTTTCGCCAGTTGCGCGACTGGAAGGCCATTCCCCAGGCCGACACGATGTCGCCCGGCCTGATGCGCCAGTTCGGCCGGCTGTGCGGCACCACCCTGGCCCGGGCCCACGCCCGGTCCGGCGACCGCATCGCCATCGCCGCCTACCTGGGCCGCTCCGACGTCTTCGACCGCGCGCTCGCGGAGTTCGCCGAGAGCTACGCCGACCAGAACGAGCGCGACCACCGGGCGCTGGCCGACGCGGCGCGTACCGGCCGGGTGACGGCGGAGTCAGTCGCCTGACGGGGCATCAGGCAGCCCCAGCCGCCGCCGGAGGGACCCTGTATGGGCCAGCACCTGCCCGGCGGCGATGCCGACCACGACGGTGGCGAAGAAGAGGATCAGCCACGACAGGAGCGTGAAGACGGAACCGAGCTGCCCGTACCGCTCGACGCTCCGCGTCAACGCGCGCGGCAGCCAGAGCCCGGAGGCCCAGGAGAACGCCACCACGCCCACCCCTGCCAGCAACGCCCCCGGCAGCAACGGCAGCCAGCGCACCCGCCCGGCGAGCAGCAGATGCTGGGTCCACCACCACATCGCGACGGCTCCCACCATCTGGAGAGGCACCCCCAGCCCCGGCCCCGCGCCGAACGCCCGGTGCAGCAGCCCCTGATACAGGAGCGCCACGATCCACACCACGAGCCACAGCGCCCAGCGCCAGGCCACGATCCGGGCCCCCGAGCGCGGCAGGTGCCAGGAGCGTTCACACACCCGCTGCAGAACCCGCGTGAAGGCGGTGGCGGACAGCAGGGCGACCAGCACACCGACCGCTCCCCAACTGTGCAGCGCCTGGTCCCGGGCCCCGTTGACCACGGCCACCTGCGCCAGCACCGGACTGTCCGCACCGACCAGGGAACGCAGCGAGCTCAGCAGCTCCTGCCGCACGGCGTACGGGCAGAAGGACGACACCGCGATCAGCATCGGCAGCGCGGTCAGGAACGCCTGCGCCGCCAGCCGGGTCGCGAGATCCAGGATGTTGACGCTCACCAGCTGCCGCACGACACGTCCCGCCAGCGGCCGGGCGAGACCGGTGAACGCCATCATGCTGCCCTCTCACGGCAGGGGGAACCGGCCCGGCCAGCCTCGCGGCTGGACGGGCGGCGCGTGTCGCCCGCCGGGGGTGAGGGAGGCCGCCCCGGGGCCGGAACACTCTCTGTACCTACTAGTATGTATGCTCGCCCGACGAGGACGCGGGACCGGCAGGGGCCCGCACGCCGGGAGGAGACCGACCATGCCCTTTGTCCGCATCGACGCCCTGCGGGCCGACGCCGAACGGCTGGACGCGCTCGGCCGCGCCGTCCACGACGCCCTTCAGGAGACGATCGGCATTCCGCCGGAGGACCTGTTCCAGGTACTCAACGGCCATCAAGGCGCCAACAGCACACTGCGCTATGGGAGTTACCTCGGACCGGACCGCGATGACGGCATCGTGTACATCGCGATCACGATGCGTTCCGGCCGCACCCCCGCGCAAAAACAGGCGCTCTACCGGCGGATCGCCGAACTCGCCCACGCCTACGCGGGCGCGGAACCGCGGAACGTGTTCGTCACCGTCACCGAGAACACGTCGGCGGACTGGTCCTTCGGGCACGGGCTGGCGCAGTACGCCGGGAGTTGAGGACAGGTCCGCCCGCCGTTCCGGGCTCAGCAGGGCCGGACGTATCCGACCAGGGTCCAGTCGGCGGTTCCGGAGCTGTACGCCGGGCCGGTGTTCCAGAGTTCCCTGCCGGCCATGCTGTAGAAGCGGGCCACGGTGCCCGGTGTCTGGTTGTTGACCCAGGTGCCGGTGCCGACCAGGTTGGGGAGGTGGAAGTAGCCGCAGGCGTAGTAGTCGAAGGCGTTGCCGTTGGCCCAGATGCACAGGTGGCCGTACGGGCACGCCGGCTTGACCGGGGCCTTCGAGCGGTCGGCCTGGGCGGCGGTCAGCCCTGCCCGCTGCGTCTGGTCGGCGAGGCCGGTGGAAGCGGCAGCGGGAGTGTCGGCGGTCGCCGTGCCCGTGAGGCCGAGCACCGAGGCGGCGGCGAAGGTGGCGGCGATCAGCAATACGGTCGGTTTGCGGAAGGCCACGGTGGTCCCCCCCTTGGGTTCCCTGGTCCCGGAGCCGGTTGCACAGACCGGCCTCCCGACCAAGATGACGGGTGGGGCACGGGTTGGCCACGCGTTTCCGGTCGCTTTGCGCTCCGCGTGTGGCCGGGAACCGGAGGGCGTACGGAATGCGGGCACTACGCCCCGGACGTATCGGGGCCCTCGTCGCGCACGCCGTCGTCGAAGACCACGGTCAGCGGCTGCCGCCCGTCACTGGTCGTAGTGCGCAGGCCCTCGGCGATACGGGAGTAGAAGGCGCTGGTCAGCGCCCAGGTTCCGTCCAGGTGGCTCGCGTCGCGGGTATGGCGCAACGAGATCAGCGCGCCGATGAGGGAGCGGCCGGACAGCACGGCCCGTACCCGGCCGTCGCCCTGGTCCGCGAACTCCCAGGCGCCACGGAAGTGCTTGTTGTCGGCGGCGCAGGCGGCGAAGAACTCCCATGACTCGCGGTGGCAGACCAGGGCGACCGTCCCGGCCTTGGCCGCCTTCAGCAGCAGCACGCCGTGGTCGATGTCTTCCTGGGTTTCGCGGCGGATGTGATCGTCGCCCTCGCCGAGGCCGTCCTCTTCCCCCTCTTCGTCCTCTTCATCCTCGAAGGGGGCAAGGGCAGGGGTGTCACCGGGTACGGCGTCCTCCGGCAGCCCGGGCTCTTGCCCGCCGCCCTCCGCGAGCGGCGGGAACGGCGGCTCCTGCCCGGCGTCGACCGGCTCCGGCTCCGTCCGCCCGAGGCCCTCCCCCTCGTCACGTGGCCCCGGCGCCTCGGTGGTTGCCGTGCGGAACACCGGATGCCGCGCCAGAGCGTCCAGCGTCCGCTGGAGCCCGGCGATCGACTCCCGTACCTCACACACCTCCTGCCGCAGCTGCGACACGGTCCGCTCCGTCTCCGCGGCGACGGTGGCGCCGCGGTGGGCGCGGTCGCGGGTCTCCCGCCCGTCGGCGCGCAGCTCCGCCGCTTCCGCGTCGATACGCTCCAGCACTTCGCGCCGCGAGTCGTCCAGGCTTCGCCCCAGGCCCGCGATGTCCTCACCGAGTGCCTTGCGGACGTTGAGCAGAGCCGCCATGAGGTTCTTGTCGCGTCCCACCGATACCCCCGTACTGCACGCGTTCCGACGGTGTAGGCGGGGAGACTGCCCGGGCGGGCCGGGCGTTGATGCGTCCCGGCCCCTTCCGCTGTGCCGGCCGGCCGCAACCGTCCGAAAAGGCGCCCTCGGAGGGGCGACTGTGCGCCACTCCCCCGCACTCGCGCCCGACCGGCGCACATCAGCACGTGCTCGGGGCACGGGCGCTCAGCGGCCGAGCACCATCCACTGGGCCGGCAGGTCGATACGGACCCCGTCCGCGCGGTTCTCCGTCATCACCAGATCGATCTCGCCGTGGGCCGGCACCGACAGCCCGAGGTCGCGGAAGAACCGCGGGATGGCGGCGTCGTCCGCCTCGGCCGGGGTCAGGCCGTGCCGGAAGATGCTGGCCAGCTTCGGCGGCGGGCCGTCGGGGCCTTGGGCGGCGTGGGCCAGGACATCCTTCGCCCGGGACAGCGGCTCGACGACGAAGGCGCGGCCGCGGTCGCCGATCAGGGTCGCGACGGCGGCGGCGACCGCCGGGCGGGCGTCCGGTTCGCTCTGGTGGATCACCGCCCGCAGGTAGACGTTCGCGTCGCCCAGCCGCTCGTGGAGGCGCCGGACGGCGTCCTGGTCGGTGGCGTCGAGCTGTTCGAAGCGGGCGGTGCGCCCGGTGTCGGCGCGCCGCGCGTGGTCGAGGGCAGCCTCGGCGAGGTCGACGCCGATGGCCTGAGGGAAGTGCCGGGCCAGATAGCGGGTCTGGGTGCCGGTGCCGCAGCCCAGGTCGACGATGGGCAGCGCGGTGTCGGCGTGGGGAGCCAGCAGCGGCAGGTGGCGGGCCGCGCTCAGTTCGGCGGCGCAGTCGAAGATCGCGGCGCCCGGCGTCTCCGGCGTGTCGCGCCAGTAGCTCTCCCACGCTTCCCGGTAGCGCTTCGATACGTCCATGGGGCCTCCCGCTCCGCCGATACGCGCGTTCCTGCCGTGCGTTCCTGCCGTGGGTCATCTCCGGCGGACCGCCACGCCAAGCTACGCGATCAAACGTTCACCCGGCCTTCGCAAGCTCTCCGTCGCGGTCGGGTGGGCGGCGCTCTCGCACAGGGCCGCGAGCCCGTCCCCGATGCCCTGGCCGCGCACCTCCACCAGGCCGTCGGTGCACATCACCAGGCGTTCGCCGGGGGCCACTTCAGGGGTGACCGTCACGGGCGGGACATGGCCGGCGTTGGCCAGGTGCAGCCGGGACGCGTGCGGGTCGTGGACCGCCTACAAACAGGTCACCAGGCACCTGGGCGAGGTCGCCGAGGTGGCGGAGCAGCTCGGCGGGTGGCAGGTCCAGGGCGGCGAGGGTCTGCACCGCCGTACGGAATTGCCCCGTCAAGGCCCCGGGCACGGTCGGCGACCTCGTAACCCCCCATCATGTCCGCCCGGTCCGACGGGCATAGGCGCGGGCCGCGCGGGCGCGGTCGCCGCAGCGGGTGGAGCACCAGTGGCGGCGACCGTGGCGCAGCAGGTAGCGGGTGCAGGGGGCGGAGCCGCAGGCGGTGAGGCGCTCGGCGTCGGGCGAGGTCAGCAGGTCGGCGGCGTCGGCGGCGAGGGCCGCCAGGGCGTGGTCGACGATCTGCGTGGTGGGGTGCGGGGTGGCGCGGTAGGGGCCGCTCTTGTCGTCCCAGCGCAGCAGGGGGGCGGTGGGGACGCGGGTCATGGCGTCGTTGACCGCGGTCAGGGCGGCGGGCAGGGCGGGCAGGCCCTCGACGCGGGAGGCGAAGAGCGCCCGGATCTGTTCGCGCAGGGAGCGCAGTTGCGCCGCGCACATCTCCCGCAGGCCCGCGTCGGCCGGGGCGAGACCGCGTTCCGTGAGCCAGTGGTTCGCCGACGCGGGGGTTCCGAGCTGGTCGATGTGATGGCCGCCGGGCAGGGCGATGGTGCTGTTGGCGAGCGCGAGAGACGGGTAGCGCTCCGCGCCCGGTGCGGGCGGCAGGGCGTGGTCCGCGGTCACGGTCTCTTCCATGACCTCATGGTAGGTCACCCCCTCAGCCATGACTCTCACGGAAAGGCTTGTGCTCATCCGTGAGGTCCGCTTACCTTTACCTCACGGTTCATTCGAAACCATCCGTGAGGTGATGCTCCGTGTCCGCCGCTCCCGCAGCAGCCGAGACGTTCCCCGTCCGTGTTCTCGGCGGCCCGACCGCCTTCTTCGAGTACGGCGGCCTGCGCTTCCTGACCGACCCGACCTTCGACGGCCCCGGCGATTACGCGGCCCCCGGCCGCCCGGTCCTGACCAAGACCGCGCCCTCCGCCGCCGCCCCCGCGGACCTCGGCCCCGTCGACGTCGTCCTGCTCTCGCACGACGAGCACGCCGACAATCTCGACACCTCCGGCCGGGCCCTGCTCGCCACCGTCCCGCTCACCCTCACCACCCCCGGTGGCGAACAGCGCCTCGGGGAGAAGGCCAAGGGGCTGGCGGACTGGGAGACCGTCGAGTTGAAACGTCCCGACGGCGGCACGGTCACCGTGACCGGCGTGCCCGCCATCCACGGCCCCGGCCCGCGCGAGGAGGTCGAGCCGGTCACCGGCCAGGTTGTCGGCTTCGTCCTCACCGGCGAGGGCCTGCCCACCGTCTACGTCAGCGGCGACAACGCCTCGCTCGACGCGGTCAGGGAGATCGCCGGGCGCTTCGCCCCGGTGGACACCGCCGTCCTCTTCGCCGGCGCCCCCCGTTTCCCCATGCTCTACGACGGCGCGCTGCTCGTCCTGGACAGCGCCCAGGCCGCCGAGGCCACCCGTATCCTCGGCGCCCGCCGTGTCGTTCCCGTCCACCACGACAGCTGGGCCCACTTCACCGAAGGACGCGAGGAGTTGGAAGCCGCCTTCGCCGCCGCCGGCCTGACCGACCGCCTGGACCCGGAGTGGACCCGGCGGGCCTGAGGTGTCACACCGTCAGCGACGGTACCGGCAGCCGCCGGGTGGGTGGGGCGCCTGGCCACCGGCCTGGCCGGGCAGAGGACGTCCGCCCGGCCAGGCCCGCTCGCAACTACGGTTCAGCTGTTGGTCGCTGTCGCTACCGGGTCAGGAAACCCGCTCCAGCACCCACCTGTTGTTGTACGTCCCCGGGCCCAGGCTCGTCCGGCAGTCGACGCTGTAAGACGTGTCCACCGGCTGCCAGCCCTCCGGCGGCACCATGGTGGCGCATGCCTCGACCCGGGAGCCGACCGGCAGGCCGGCCACCTGCGTGATGGTCTTGATGTTGGGGATGTCGGTCGCTCCGCATGCCTCGCTCTTGCCCCAGTGCACTTCGAGCCATCCGGTCGGGGTGACCTCGGACCGGCACAGCGTCTTGGTCTCGCCGGGCTCGGCCTGGGCCGGGGTCACGGTCACGGCCGCCAGCACGGCCGCTCCCACGAGCGCCAGCGCGGCGCGGCGCACCCGCCCGGTGCCGCCGGCCGCACCGTGCACGCCTTCCTCGCGGCTCCGCGTTGCGTGTCTCATGTGTTCCGTGTGCTCCATGTGAACTCCTCCTGATAGGTGACGTACCGGCCGCCGGGCCTCCGGCGGCCGTCATCGAGCCGCCGTCATCGGACGGCGGACAGCAGGCTCACCCGCCCGGTCCCCGGCGACGTCGGGTCGAAGGCCGGCGGGACGGGCCGGGCGTGACGTCGGGCCAGGCCGGTGAGCGGCTCTTCGGTGGCGCTCCAGCCGTGGGAGGCGAGCCAGTCGCCGGGCGGGCGCGTCATCTCGTTCTTCCACAGCGAGGACAGCAGGTTCACGACGCCTTCCGGCGAGGCCGCCGCCGCCTGCCGCGCCTGGTCCGAGTTGATCATCGACCGGGTGACGTGCTCCATGGCCAGGCGGCTGCCCGGCGCCGACAGCGCGCTGATCCGGCCCAGCAGACGGTCCGCCGCGTCCTCGGTGAGGTAGACCAGTACGCCTTCGACCAGCCAGGCCGTCGGCTCGTCCGCGCGGAAGCCGTGCCCGGCCAGCGGTACGGTCCAGTCCTCGCGCAGGTCCGCCGCGATCACCTCGCGCCGGCAGCGCGGCGTTTCGCCCCGCAGGACGTGTTCCTTGAAGGCGAGCACATCGGGCTGGTCCAGTTCGAACAGGCGGGTCCCGTCCGGCCAGTCCAGCCGGAAGGCGCGGGTGTCGAGACCGGCCGCGAGCAGGACCACCTGGCGGCAGCCCGCCGCGTACGCCTGGCGGCAGCAGTCGTCGAAGTACCGGGTGCGCAGCGCGAAGTAGTCGCCCATGGCGTCGGCGAACCGCTCGCCCGGCCCGCCGCTCCACACCGCCTGCTGTTCCTGGCCCGCCGCGTCGAGGAACCGGCCGGCCAGGCGGTCCTCGAAGAGCCGGTCCGGCCGTCGGCTCTCGGCCGCGCGGGCCATGCCCACGACCAGCGCGGTACTGCTGACCCCGGCCAGGAGTGCGGGTCCGTCGCTCATGCCGTTCGTTCTCCGATTCGTGTGGGTGCCGCTCATGCCGTTCGTGCTGTCCTGCGTGCGGGTCCCGCTCACGCCGCCGTACGTGACGCGATGCGCTCGCGGTACGCCTCGCGGTCGAAGCGCACGCCGCCCCGCCAGACCGCCTCGATCGAGCGGGTGGCGGTGATGTCCGTGGTGGGGTCGCCCGTGACGAGTACGAGGTCCGCGCGCCGCCCCGGCGCGATCACCCCGCGGTCGCTCAGCCCGAAGTGCGCGGCCGGTGCCGAGGTGGCGGCGGTGAGCGCCTCGGCCGGAGTCAGGCCGGCCTCGACGAGCAGGGCCAGTTCGGCGTGCAGACCGGCGCCGTGGACGACCGGGCAGGCGCGTCCCGGCCGGTGGTTGGCGTCGGTTCCGGCCAGCACCGGCACGCCCGCCCGGCGCAGGCGGGCCACGCTCGACAGGGCGTGGCGGAAACGGTGTGCGGGCAAGGGGTGCTCCACGCACAGGCCCTCGTGGCCTTCTGTGATCGCGGCGCGGGCGTGGTCCGGGAGGAAGGCGGCGATCCGTGGATCATCGGCCGAGGACCGGGTGACGCCGGCGGCGGACTGGGGCGCGGACACCTCCAGCATCGCCAGGGTGGGGATGACGACGCGTCCCGCCTCCGCGGCCCGGCGGACGAAGGTGTCGTCCAGGGCCGCTTCCAGGGGGAGGTGCGTCAGTACGTCCACGCCGCTGTCGAGGGCGAGCCGCGCGGACCACACGGCGGACACGTGGGCCACGCTGAGCAGGCCCCGGCGGCGCGCGGCGTCGGCGAGCGCGGTCACGGTCGCCGGTTCCAGGGCGGGCAGCGACATCCCGTGGTTCGCGCCGTCGTCCACCATGATCTTGATGAAGTGCGCGCCCTCCGCCTGCCGGGCGGCGACGAAGGGGTCCGCCTCCTCGGGCCCGGCGACGGTCGGCAGCGTCGGCATGGTGACGGCGGGATGCCCGCCCGGCGCGCTCGCCAGCAGGCCCGCGCTGCGCAGGTCGGCGAGGTCGTGGCGCTCGCCGGCCAGCCGGCACAGGGCCCTGGTGTCCTCCGGCGGGCCCATGAACATGTCCAGTTCGGTCGTCACACCGAAGGCCAGCGCCTGTTCGAGGTTGCTCTCGGCGCCGAACACGTGCGTATGCGCGTCGATCAGCCCCGGCAGCAGCGTCCGGCCCGTCCCGTCGACCACCTCGGCCGACGACGGCGGCCGGGGCCCCGGGGCCGTGTCGACGCGGGTGATGACGCCGTCGGCGCACTCCACCGAGCCGATGCCCGGCACCGACGTGCCGTCGAAGATCCGTACCCCGTCGATGATCACCGGCTGCATCCGTCTCACCGTCCGATCGCGAGCGCTGTGGATCCGTAGAAACACAGCAGGTTGAAGAAGAGCACGAAGCCCATCGCCGGGAGCATCAGCCCCGACGGCCGCTTGCGCAGGAGGAAGCGCCACGCGCCGAGCGCGGGGAAGACGAGGGCGGCCGCGGGCAGCAGGCCCGTCCGGCCCAGCAGCGCGAGCCCCAGCACCACGGCGCCCACGGCGAGCGCCAGGCTGATCGCGGCGCTGCCGCGAGGGCCGAACACCTGCGAGTACAGCCGCGCCTGGGGGTCCTGGCGCCACTCGGTCTTCCGCGCGAACTCGAACTGGAGGAAGGCGCAGGCGAACATGGCCAGCAGCGGCACGGCCCGCCCATCGGCGTCGATGTCACCGCTGGTCAGCAGGGAGACGTAGAGGTAGACGGACAGGAGCAGCTGTACCGGATAGCTGACCAGGAGGCCGGCCACCAGGTTCTCGCCGAGGCGCGGGAATTGGCGTTCGAGCGCGAACAGGAACAGCTGGTACGCCAAGGCGAGCAGGATCAGCAGCACGGACAGCGCCGAGACCAGCGCGTTGAGCGCGACGACGAGGACGGTGATCAGCGCCATGGCGCCGCGCAGCTCCGCGACCGTGATGGCGCCCGTCACCAGCGGCCGGTCCGGGTTGTGCCGCCGGTCGTAGTCCAGGTCCTTCTGCTCGTCGGCCATCCGGGCGAAGAGCAGCGCCAGCACCACGCTCGCCGCGCGGACCGCGGTCGCCCACGTGGGCGTCCACGGTGCGGCGGTCTTCGAGATCTCTCCGGCGGTGCCCTCCAGCGTCACGGTCCACAGCACGCCGTAGGTGACATAGATCTGCGGGCGGAACATCCGCAGGACGAAGCGGCCCAGCCGGGCCGGCGCCCGGACGGCGGCCGGGGTGCGGTTCACCGCGGTGTTCACTGCTGCCACCTGTTCCAGGACACGACCTCGTCGAGCGGCTGCCGCGGGGTGGGGCGGAAGCCGGACTCCCCCGTCGTGTGTCCGACGGCCACCAGGGCGATCTGGGTCATCTCGTCGGCCGGGATGCCGACCAGCTCCGCGACCTCGCGTTCGTGGGCGAGGTGCACCGTGGTCAGCGCGGTGCCCAGGCCACGGCTGCGGGCGGCGAGCATGAAGCTCCACACCGCCGGATAGACGGAGCCGAAGAAGCTCGACTGCCGGGCGAGCGGCGCGTCGTGGGGCAGTCGCCCGCGGGTTCCGGCCAGGACGAGGGCGGGCACCTGGTGCAGGTGGTCGGCGAGGTAGCGCACGCCGGCCACGGCCCGCTCACTCATCGCCGCAGGGGGTGTGGCGGCGAGATAGGCGTCGGAGGCGGCCTTGTAGTACCGCGCGATTCCCGCCTTCGTCTCCGGATCGTCGATCACCAGGAACCACCAGTTCTGCCGGTTCCCGCCGTTGGGCGCGTGCAGGGCGAGCCGGAGGCACTGGGCGAGCAGGGGCCGGGCGACCGGCCTGGTCAGGTCGAGCCGGCGGCGCACGGTGGGCGTACGGGTCAGCAGCCCGTCGATGTCGAGGGTGGCGGGGCCGTCGCTCATCGCGTCCCGGCCTCCGTGCCGGGCCTGGTCAGGCGTACGTCGCCGGCGGCGATGACGCGCCCCTCCTGCCGCATGGTGCTGCGCAGGACGGCGTGCGTCCCGTCGCCCTGCACCAGGACGCTCTCGCAGATGACCGGCAGATCCAGCTCGCCGATGGCGGTGAAGCGCGCGCTGATCCCGGTGAGCAGGGCCGCTGCCGAGGGCAGCGTGCCGGTGGCGGCGGCGGTGGCGATGCTCAGCTGCCGGAACGACTCCAGGGTGAGCATGCCGGGGACGTGGTCGACGTAGTGGTCGAACAGCACGGGGTGGCGGGTGTCGACGACGAGCCGCGCGGTTCCCGTGCCGGCGGCGTCCGGCGACACCCGTAAGGAGGAGAGCACCACGTTGGCGGCGTCCCGGCGGTCGACCAGGGCCTCCTTGATCCGCGGTGGCGGTTCGGGAGCCTCGATGCCCAGGTGCGGCGGTAATCCCAGGGCGATCCGCCCCTCTTCGCGCATCGTCTGCCACTGTTCCGGCGGCACCCAGGACATGCTGCATTCCAATCTGGCCGCCACATGGTCGCCGATCATCGCGCTGTAGCGCAGCCGCGCTCCCCGTACGCGGCCGGTACGGTCGCGGAAGCGGCGCAGGATGTGGCAGCGCAGCACCACTTCGGTGGGGACGACGCTGACCGCGAGTGCGGCCGGGGCCGCCTCGTGCAGGGCGATCTCGCGCAGGATGAACTTCGTGCCGAAGGGCATGCCGAACAGCTCGTGCCCCAGCATGATGAGCGTCTGCCGGGCCGCTTCCACCAGCACCATGGGGTCGTAGAGGTGCCCGCAGCCCGCCGAGTCCCGGTAGAAGGCGTGCGAGCGGGGGATCTGCACCCCGACGTCGAGGGTGTCCTCGTCCCGGGCGAGTGTGCCGGTGACCAGCACCTCCGTGATGCTCGACCGATGGACGAGCTCCCGGGGCACCGTGCGGCTGAATTCCACCGTGTCCATGCTTCTCCTCCGTGTCACCTGGCCGCGAGCCGCGCCATGTGGCGCTGCCAGTCGTGCACGCCGACCCCGTCGAGTACGGGCGCCAGTCCCTTGCGCTTCATCGGCAGGACGTGGGTGCCGACGATCACCACGTCCCAGGGGTCGAGCGGCAGCCCGGCCCGCCAGACGGCCTCCAGCAGGCGCCGGTATCCCTCGGGCGACCGGGCGGCCTGCCGGGCCGCGCGCAGTTCGTCCCGGACCGCGCCGGGCCGTGTCGCCTCCTCGGCTTCCGCCACGGCCGCCTTCAGGCGTTCTGCCGCCGGCTCGAAGGTGAGGTCCCGCCGGGGTACCTCCGCGTGCAGCCGCTCGGCCAGTTCGCGTGCCCGCGCCGACCGGTCGTCGCCCGCCAGCGCGTCGGCATAGATGCGCTCCCGCAGGGCGGTGTCGAAGTGGATGCCCAACTCCCGTGCCACATCGGCGGGTTCGTCTGGGGTGTGCACGAGGTTGAGCAGATAGCTGTAGCGGCCGATCTCGTACCGCAGCTGGCCGGGGACCCGGGCCAGGGGGTCGGTCGGACCTTTGCGCTCGGTCATGACGACCGACGCGGGCGCGGCACCGGCCCCGTCCGCCTCCGGGCGTACGACGAGCACCACCGCGTCGCAGGAGTCCATGAACAGGTCGGCGAGGCGGCGCCGTTGCGGCGTGGCCAGGTTCCACTGGTAGTACCACAGCGACCGTACGGCGGTACGGGTGAGCCGGGTGCGCTCGGCGGCCACGATCCGCAGTCCGTTGCGGGCCAGCCAGTCGACCGTCACCGGTATCTGCCTGCTGACCACCGCGTCGGGCTTGAGCAGCAGCGCGGCGTGCCGGTGCAGGAAGCCGTCCGGGTCGGCGGTGAGGGCGCCGAGCTGTTCGTAGCTCTCCAGGAAGTAGGTGTCCGAGGCGAACAGGGCGCGCTTGCGCGGATTGCAGCTGAGGGCGGGGGAAAGGTCGTCGCCGAAGGGGCGCGGGTCCGCGGTGTCCCAGGTCATCGGCCGGCTCCGTTCGCGTCGTCGGCGGCCGGGCCGGTGCCGGCCGGCGGGGCGCCCAGGTAGCCCGATTCCAGGCAGTGGTCGATCAGCTTGCGCAGGAATTCCGGCCCGTCCGCGGGCGTCGCGCGGACGCCCAGCGCCGCGGTGTGGGAGGCGTCGAACGTCATCCGGCGCCGGAAGTAGCTCTCGTACAGCGAGACGATCCGCTCGTAGTAGCGGCGTTCCCGGGTGGGCAGGCGCTCCACGTCGAAGCTCGTCGGGGGGACGAACCGCGGCACGTGGAACGAGGGGTACTCGGCCATCACGTCCGAGAAGTCCCGCAGGGTCAGCGGCGCGCCCGCCGCGTGGAAGGTGCGGCCCTCCGCCTCGTCGAACCGCTCGGTGACCCGGGTGATGACGTCCGCCACGTAGTCGACCGGCACCAGGTCAAGGCGCGCCTCGTACAGGCCGGGGACGGAGCGGACCTTGCCCTCGGTGGTCAGCTTGAGGATGACGTAGATGTTCTTGTAGTCGCGCACCACGCCGGTGTGCTCGTCGCCGACGACGATGCTGGGGCGCACCACCGCGGCGCGCACCCCGTCGGCCCGTGCCTTGTGCACCAGCATCTCGGCCCGCAGCTTGCTGGCCTCGTAGCCGTTGGCGAGCCGCTGGCCCTGGTCCAGCTCCGTCTCGCGGATCAGCCCGTCGCGCTCGCCGCAGACGTACGCGGTGCCCACGTGCACCAGGCCGGCGCCGCCGGCGCGGGCCAGCTCGATGAGGTGCGCGGTGCCGTCGACGTTGACCGTGCGGTAGTCCTCCTCGGGACGGCCGAAGTCGGTGATCGCGGCGCAGTGCACGATGCGGTCGATCCCGCCGCCGGCCAGTTCCGCGTAACCGGCCTCGGTCAGGCCGAGCCGGGGCCGGGTCACGTCGGCGGGCAGGCACCGGACGGTGGCGGGGTCCAGCGGGGTGCCGTCGTTGCGCACCAGCGTCTGCTGCCGGTGGACCACGGCGGTGACCTCGTGCCCGGCCGCCGCCAGCCGGGCGGTGACCTCCGCGCCGACCAGCCCGGACGCGCCGGTCACCAGGATCTTCAGTCGCGGTGTCATCGGGCCGCCTCCTGTCGCTGTTCCGCCGTGCGCCGTGCCCCGGTCGTGCGGGGCGGGTTCATGAGTGATGTCACTGTTCCTCCGTCAGGCCGAGGCGGCGTGGGGCTGCGCCCCTCCGCTGGACAGCAGATCGCCCGCCTCGTCGAGGGGCAGGTCCGCGTCGAGGTGTGCGCCCAGGCGCAGCCAGTCGTAACCGGCCTCCAAGGTCTGCCGCCATGCGTCCGGGGAGTCGAAGGAGGACGGGAAGCGGTCCGCGCCCGTGGCCCGGCGGACCAGGGCCACGAAGCCGTCCAGCGCCGTCAGCGCGGCGTCCCCTTGAGGGCCGGAGGCGATCGTGAGGGTTTCGAGCTGTCCGGCCCGCGCCCGGATGGCGTCGAGGTCTTCCCCGTCCGGCAGGAGCGACAGCCGGCGGACGACCTCGGAGTCCGGCGGCAGCGGGTTGACGGCGTAGGAGCTGAGCACCCCGCGCAGGGCGAACCGCAGCATCCTCAGGGCGCTGAGCTGCGCGACGCTCCACTGGCCGCGGTCGAGGGCGCCGACGAGGTCCTCGCGGGCGTTCTCCACCAGGACGTTGGACCACACCAGGGTCATCGCGGCGGCGCTGAACCGGCGGGCGGGCACCGGCAGGAGGTCGATCGCCTCCGCGCCGCCGGCCGCCGCGCCGCCCACGCCGATGATGGGCCGTGCGGTGCTCGGCGGCGGTGTGACATCGCCCGCGGGGGCGGCCAGCGGCAGGCCGGGCACGATCGGCCCGTCCCCTCGCCACGCCACCCGCACCAGTCCGTACCGCAGGAATTCGGCGATCAGCGGGCCCGCCTGCGGCGCACCGGCCGCGTCCGCCGCGGCCAGCGTCTGTTCCAGGGTCCGGCCGAAGACGAGGGAGCGCCAGGCCAGTGCCGCCCGGTCCCCGAGGACGAACACGTCCTGCCGGCCGCGTACGACGTGCACGCGCTCACCGGTCTGCCAGGTGGTGACCCCGGCCCCGGCCACGGTGATCTGTCCGGCTTCGGGCGTGGCGCCCGTGACGCCCAGATCGGCCGCGAGCCGGACGCCTTCGGTGACGTACGCGTCGGCGCCGAGGCCGGAGGCGGACGGTGAGGCGAGCGTCAGGTACCGGGCGGCCAGCGGATGGTCACCGATCCGGCCCAGCTGTTCGGGCAGCCACTTGGGTTCCAGATAGGTTTCTCCCCGGCCCGCGGCCCAGGACTTCACGGCCTGGAGCAGCCCGGCCTCGGTCCAGGCCGCGGCCTCCTGCTCCCGGCCGAGCTGCCGCAGGGCGAGCGCGTACCGGATCGACTGGCGGGCGGCGCGCGCCCACCACTCGCCCACGGTGGTCCGGAAGTCGTCGAAGGACATCAGCTCCTTGACCTTCGCCACCAGCTCCGGTTCGCGCAGCGGGAAGCTGCGCAGCAGCCGCTGACAGCGGTTCAGCAGGTCCTCCGCGCCAGGGCCGTTGGCCGCGGCTGCCGTGACCGCGGCGAACTGCTCCGCGATCTGGCGTACGGAACGGGTTCTGACCTCGACCCGCCGCCCGTCCACGAACAGCAGTGACGGCATGGTCGGCAGGTCGGCGTCACCGTCGGCGATCAGGAGGAAGTCGATGTCGGACGAGGAGTTGCCGAAGCCCTCGGCGATCGATCCTTCCAGCACCACGGCGCAGCCGTCCGCGGAACGGATCTGCGGCAGCGTCTTGTCCAACAGGTTCTGCAGGTATTCCTCACTGAGGATCACACGGGCCTCCTGGTCGTGGCTTGCGCAATGGGGCGGTGCTGCGGGGGCCGGACGGCCGGCGCGCTACGCACCCGCCGGGTCCTTCGCGGCCGCGGGTCCGGCCGCACCGCCCGCCGCGTCCGGGGCGTCGGCCAGAATCCGTACCGTCCCCGTCGCTCCGTCCACCCGCAGCCGCATGCCGGTCTCCAGCTCCGCCGTCAGGCCCTTGACCTGGACGACCGTCGGAATGCCCAGCTCCCGGGCGACGATCGCCACATGCGTCAGCGGGCTGCCCCGCTCGATGACGAGTGCCGAGGCGGACGGCAGGGCGGCGACCCAGCCCGGATCGGTGCGGTAGGTCACCAGCACGCCGCCGTTCACGTCCACGGGGGTGTCCGTGACCACGGCGGGGGCCTCCACCACGCCGGGGCAGCACGGTGTGCCGCGCAGTTCCTGGACGCCCGTACGTGCCGCCGGGCCCGTCGTGAAGCCGGCCTGCTCCAGATTGCCCCGCCGGTAGGGCGCACCGCGCGTGACGAAGCGGGACGGTGCGGACAGTTGCCCGTCCTGCGCCTGCTGCCGCTTGCGCAGTTCCACCAGGCCGCGCAGGCCGGTGTTTCCGGTCGTGCCCTCGTAGACGCCGCGCAACTCCTCCAGGCGCAGGAAGAAGACGTCGTTCCAGTGCTCGATCGCCCGTGTCCGGGCGAGGTCGCGCCCCATGGCCCGCAGCATCCGCTTCGCCGAACCGAACGCGCGGGTACGGCAGAACCGCAGCCGCTCCCGGTTGTACAGGGAGCTCTGTGCCTTGCGGCGGACGACGTCGTAGACCAGCCGGCGCGGCCCGCGCAGGTGGGCGTCGAGGTAGGCGTCGGCCTTCCGGCCGGGATCGGCGTCGGCCTCGGACAGCGCGGTGCGCACCAGGGCGAACAGGGTCGAGGGGTCTTCCCGCAGGTCGGGGACTTCCAGCTTGAGTTCGTCGAGGCTGCGGTAGCCGTACGCGGCGATGTACTCGTCCACCGCCGCGAGGAACCCGGTGTGGCCGTGCTCGCGCAGCGCCGCGAAGGTGTCCTCGGCCGGGGTCTCCCGGATGAGGCGGTCCAGTGCGGCATCCGCGCGGACGGTGGCCGCCAGGCGCGCCAGCGCGCGGGCGGGTTCGATGGACTCCACGCGCGGGCCCGGGCTCGCGGCGCTCCAGGTGAGCCATTCGGGGGCGTCGGGCAGCCAGCGCCGGTTGAGCAGGGCGAGCCCGCCGATGGACCACAGGATCGCCGCGTCCAGGGTCTGCATCGGACCCCACTTCTCCAGCAGGTCCTTTTCCAGGGCGCGAAAACGCCGGTAGACGTCCTGGCCGTCCAGCGCGTCGTAGTCGACGTTGTCGAATTCCCGGTACGCCGCGTAGAAGTACGCCATGAAACGCTCGACCGAGCGGTTCATGGTGAGGAATCGGTGGACAAACGCCGCCACCGTACGGGCGCGGGCCAGCCGGTCGCGCGGGGATGCCGAGACGGTGTACGGACGGATCGCCTCGGCCGTTTCGTCGTCGAGTCCCTCCTCGACGCCGATGGCGATTTCCAGGACTTTTCTGTTGAGCTTGTACAGGGGCGCGATGCCCACCATGCGGTACCAGTTGAGCAAGTTGTAGTACACCCGGCCGTGGAAATAGCCGAGCATCTGCGGGGCCCATTCCTCGATCTCGCGCAGCCCGGCCCGGGGCACGCGAAGGGCCCGAGCATAGTTCTCGTAGACCTTGCCGTAAACATGGGCCGCGAAACTGAAGGTCAACGGCGAGACGATGCCGGAGAAGCTTTCCACGATGTTGGCGTTGTCCCAGATCCGCATTTCGCCGTCGGCGGGTTCCGGCGCGTCGTTTGGCGGTGCGGCGAACTCCGGCAGCGCGGTGATGGGGCGGGCCTGGAGAATCCACAGGACATCGCCCGCGAACGCCCACTCGATGTCCTGCGGAGTGCCGAATACCGCTTGGACGCGCGTCCCGGCCTCGTGCAGTCGCGCCAGTTCCTTCGGTGTCAGCGACAGCTTCTCCCGCTCGGCCGGCGGCACCTCGCTGACCTGGCACCCGGCGCCCGACGCGGGCGCGTGATAGCGCTCCCGCTTGTCGCCCAGCACGGTTTCGGCCACCGCGCCGGTGGCGGCGTCGAGCGTCACGGTGTCGGCGTCGACCGCCCCCGAGACCAGGCCCTCGCCCAGCCCGTAGACCGAACTGACCACGTAGCGGCGCCGGTCGCCGCTCACCGGGTCGGCGGTGAACAGCACACCGCTGCGCTCGGCGGCCACCATCTCCTGTACGACGACGGCGAGTTGGGCGCCGTGCAGCGGCAGCCCGTGGTGCAGCCGGTAGAGCAGTAATCGTTCGGAGAAGGCCGACGCCCAGCACTTCTTGACGTGCGCCTCGACCTCGGCGAGCCCGGTGACGTTCAGGGAGGTGGCGAACTGCCCGGCGAAGGAGAGCCGCGCGCCGTCCTCCTCGGCGCCGGAGGAGCGGACCGCGACCCGGCCGCTCCCCGCCCGCGTGTAGGCGTCCTCGATGACCGACGCCGCCCGCCCGGACAGCTCGGCGGCCTCGATCAGGCCGGCCAGCTGCCCGGAGACGCGCTCCGCGGAGTCCGGGGTGACCTCGTCGAGCAGCGCCCCGATCCGCCCCGACTCATCGAGCGCGGCGATGAACTCCTGGAAGACGTCGAGACCCACCACCGCCCATCGCGGTACGTCGATCCCGCTGCCCGAAAGGGCAAAAAGATTTGCCCCCTTGCCGCCCGCTGCGCGCGCGACCTCACCTGGCGGACTTTCGGCGATGATGGCTCGCATGAAACCCCAAGCTCTCCGATACGCTATGGCCTGAACCACGCTCCGCGTGGCAGTGCGGACACCGCATTGCCCGAACGGGCATTCACGTCCGAGCGGCAATTCGGTGAATATTCCGCCGAGCGTAGCAGCGCCCCGGACGGCCTCCGCCGGGCTGCCCGCGCAACTAAGGTTTTCCCTAGCGACCGGTAAATCCCACAGCGGCGGCGGGACGACGGGCATCTACTGTCCCTGCCGGCCCCCGTCCCTCCCGCTTCCGGCTGATTGTTCTCCCCGACCGTCGGCGAATCCCTGACGAACCGCGGCCCCACCGAAGGTGCACAACTCGACAGACGCTGGAGATTGGAGAGAAATATGCTTCCCCTTCCCCCCGGATCGCGTCAGCCTGCCTTCCTGCAGACCCTCCACATGCGCGATCCGGTCCGCTACTTCGAGACGCTGCGCCGGCGCCACGGTCCGGTGTTCCGCATGAAATTGCTCGGCTTCCCGCCCCAGGTCGTGGTCTCGACCGCGGAACTGGCCGCGGAGATCTACCGCATGGACGGCGACGGCAACCGCGCCGGAGCGCTGCGCGCGGGGTACGTGCCGTGGGTCGGCCAGCACTCGCTGCTCACCAACGACGGCGAGGAATGGTGGCGCCACCGCAAGCTGCTCAGCCCCACCCTGCACGGCAAGTCCATCGCGAACTATCCCGAGCTGATCGCCGAGATCGCGGCGGAGGACATCAGGACGTGGCCGCTCGGCAGGCCGTTCACCCTGCGCGAGCACATGCAGACCATCACCCTGGAGGTCATCCTGCGGCTGGTCTTCGGGGTCCGGGACACCGAGCAGGGAGCCCGGTTACGAGCCGGTCTGATCGACCTGTCCAAGGCCACCGGCTCCGCGGCCCTGTTCCTGACACCCGCCCGGCTGCGGACCTGGGCGCAGAAGTCTGCGCTGGCGATGCGCCTGCCGTTCCTGCCGACGACCCGCGCCGCGCAGGCCGTCAAGACGGTGGACGACATCCTGTTCGCCGAGATCGCGCGGCGCCGGGCCGAGGAGGACGCGGACGCCGACGATGTCCTGGGGCGGCTGCTCCGTGCCCGGGACGACCAGGGCCGCCCGGTCAGCGACCAGGAGATCCGCGACGAACTGCTCACCCTGCTGGAGGCCGGCCTGGAGACCACGGCGACCGGCCTGTCGTGGACCTTCGAGCGGCTGATGCGCAACCCGCGGGTGCTCGCGCGGCTCCAGGAGGAGGTGGAGCGGGGCGAGGACGACACCTACCTCGACGCGGTCATCAAGGAGGCGCTGCGGTCCCGTCCGGTGATCTTCGGCATGGGGCGGCTGCTGGACGAGCCGCTGCGGGTCGGCGGGTACGAGGTTCCGGCCGGCTGGGTGGCCATCCCGATGTTCTCGCTGATCCTCCAGGACCGTGCGGTGTACCCGGACGCCGGGGAGTTCCGGCCGGAACGCTTCCTCGGCGAGGGCGCCAAGCCGGCGCAGAAGTCGTTCCTGCCGTTCGGCGGTGGCCGCCGTTACTGCGTCGGCGCGCAACTCGCCACGATGGAGATGAAGATCATCACTCGCGAGGTGCTCAGGCACGTCCACCTGACGCCCGCCGACCCCGCGCCGGAGGCGCAGCGCATGTGGCACGCCACCCTGATCCCCGGCAAGCAGGCCGTGGCGGTGGCCCGCGAGCAACCGCCGAAGCGGCGGGCGCCGGTCCAGGAGGCGAAGTGCCCCGTACATCCGGCCCCTTCGGGGGGAGATGCGGGGTAGCGGGCGGCGAGGCAGCGGGACGCCCCTGCCACCGGCCGGTTGCCGGTGTTCGCTTCGGGCCACGGAAGTGAACACGCCGCCCTCCGGGGGCGGTCCGGCGGCAGCACCGGCAACCGAAGTGGGCCAAGAATGGAGGAACGGCCGCCCGGCCCCCTCCGGAGCGGCACGTTCCGGTTGGTGGCCGGCGGGACGCGGCTGGTCAGCCGTCGGACCACTCGTCACACCGGCCATAGGCCATGGCCAACGCATGGGGAATTTGCCAGGGGGCCCACTTCCGTACCGACGGGACGGGAGTGAACGAACAACACGGAGCAGGCGCGGGAGCACTCTGCGCACTGGCACGATTTGGTCCACCGCGCACGGCGGAGCGGACGCCGCCGCGGCATCTGGTGGGAGCCAGTCGACATATGCCGTACACACCCGGCCGCGCGACGCGCCGGTGGGGAATCAGGGAGTCGCCCATGTCTGTCCAGCAGTCCGTCGCCGCGTGCGGCACGGCCCGGTCCCGCTTCGGCCCGGGAGAGACCGCCGTCGTCATCGTGATCATCGCGCTGGCGGTGCTCATGACCCTGCGCGGCCTGCCGCTGCGCGAGGTGACGGCCGTGCTCACCAGCGCCGGCCTGCTCGCGGTGACCGTGGTCGGGACCGGGCAGGGGCGTACGGTGCGCGGCGCCGGGCGGGCCCTGCTGTCCTGCGGCCCGGCGTGATGCCCGGCGATGTCGCGCCGACGGGGGCGCCCGATGGCGCCGGTCCTGACGCCGAACCACGGGGCGGGCCGGCTCGCGCTGGAGCTGCGCCGGGCGCGCTCCCGGCGCGACCTGTCCCGGCCGGAACTCGCGCACAGGATCGGCCGGTCGCTCACCACGGTCCAGCGGGCGGAAGCCGGCCGGATCAGGCCGCCGTGGCCGGTGATCCGGGACATCGCCGCGGTCTGCGGTATGGACCTCGACACGGCGGAGGACCTGTGGCGCAAGGCCGGGCGGCCGGGGCGGACCCGCCGTACGGAAGCGCCGCTGCTGAGCCTGGTGCGTACCCCCGGGGACCTGGCGGCGGTCCTGCGGCGGGCCTGGGAGGACGACGGCGCCCCCTCGCTGCGGACGATGGAGGCGCGGGCGGAGCGGCTGGCCAGGACGTACGCGCCGCTCTCGCGGATGTCCGCCTGGCGCATCCGCGAGCGCAAGCAGACGCTCTCCTCGCTCCACCAGCTCTACGCCTACCTGATCGCCTGCGAAGTCGCGGAGGAGGACTTCCCGGCGTGGGAACAGGCGTGGCGCCGGGCCGGTCACCACGAGGAACGGCCGCCGAGACCTGCGGCGCGGCCCGGTCAGCGCCGCACGACCTCCCTGGAAAGAGCGGCGGCGCTGATGCGGCAGGCCGGTCTCCTTCCCTGTGAGCCCTTCCCCGGGCGCCACACGCCCTGGACCGCCCGGTGCCGGTCCTGCGGGAAGCTCAGCCGGTACAAGTTCTCCCAGGTACTGGAAGGGACCTGGTGCCCGGTCTGCCGCCACCCCCACGCGGTGCTGTACGCGGGACCGGAAGAGGTCTGATGATCGGCTCGTACGGGACCGAACGTCAAGGACGACCATGGGCAGGCCGGAGAGCTCCGTGTGGGGCGGGGAGCGGCTGGACCTCGATGCCTATCCGGCCCGCATCGGGTGCGCGGGCGCCCGCGCACCGACGCCGGAAGTGCTGACCGCGCTGCACACCGCGCTCCCCTTCGAAAACCTGGAAGTCGTCCTGGGCCGGACGGTCCAGCTCGACGTGGAGTCCCCCAGGCGAAAGCGGTCCGGCGCTGCTGCGAGCACACGCTTCTCTACGCGGCGGCCCTGGAATCGATCGGTTTCACCTTCACCGCGACCGCCTCGCGCGTACGCATGAACGAGGCCGGCCACTTCACTTCCACGCACCCGCTGTCGCCCTTCCACGGCACGCTGCTGGTCCAGCGACGAAGGAACTGCCCGCCTTGCTGAGCGAGGAGTTCGGGGTCGACCTCGATGCCGAGGACGCCGCAGCACTCGTCGCGCGCCACGAGTGAGGAGAGGGGGTGCGGGACACCCGGATACGGGCCACCCAGGCACGATCCGTCCTGGCCGGCCCGTACGCCCTGCCGCAGCCTCATAGGGCAAGCACATGAACACCCCTGAAAGGCACGGCATGAACTCCAACCTGAGCGCACGCGGCGACAGGAACGCGGACGCCACCACCACCCCCGGCAAGGTCATCCTCATCACCGGTGCCAGCAGCGGCATCGGCGAGGCGGCCGCGCGCCGGCTGGCCGCCGACGGCCATCGCGTCTTCCTCGGCGCACGGCGCACCGAGCGGCTGGCGGCGCTGGCCGAACAGCTCACCGCCGACGGGCACACGGCGGCGTACCGGCGGCTGGACGTCACCGACGCCGCGGACGTGCGGGCCTTCGTGGACGCCGCGCGTGCCGCATACGGGCGGGTCGACGTGCTCGTCAACAACGCCGGTGTGATGCCGCTGTCGCCTCTGGAGGCGCTGCGGACCGAGGAGTGGGACCGGATGCTCGACGTGAACGTGCGCGGGGTGCTCCACGGGATCGCCGCCGCGCTGCCCGTGATGCGCGCGCAGGGCGGCGGGCACTTCGTGAACATCGCGTCGGTCGGCGCGTACGAGGTGTCGCCCACCGCCGCCGTCTACTGCGCCACGAAGTTCGCGGTGCGCGCGCTTTCCGAGGGGCTGCGGCAGGAGTCCGGCGGGGACATCCGCGTCACCGTCGTCTCCCCCGGCGTCACCGAGTCCGAACTCGCCGACAGCATCGGCGATCCGCTGGCCCGGCAGGCGATGCGGGACTACCGCGCGGTGGCCATGCCGGCCGCCGCGGTCGCCTCCGCCATCGCCTTCGCGGTCGCGCAGCCGGCGGATGTCGACGTGAACGAACTCGTCGTCCGGCCGACCGCGAGCGCCCAGTAGGACCCAAAGCCGGTCAGGTCAGCGAGCGGAGCCAGCCGGTCAGGATGCGGTTCACCTCGTCGGGCCGCTCCTGCTGGCCCCAATGGCCGCAGCCCTTGAGCAGGTGCGCGGCGGACAGGCCGGGGAGGGTGGCGGAGAAGGCTTCGATGGCGTCGGCCATCCAGGTGGTGGAGGAGTCGTGTTCGCCGCCGACGAAGAGGGAGGGCTGCGTGATGGGGGCGCCGTCCCAGGGGGCGAGGTCTTCCCAGTCCCGGTCGACGTTGCGGTAGCGGTTGAGTCCGCCGGTGAGGCCCGTACGCTCGAACTCCTCGGCCAAAACGTCGAGTTCGGCCTCGGAGAGCCAGGCCGGGCGGGCGTCGCGGACGAACCGGTCGGACATCTTCCGGCCGGGCGGCACGAAGAAGCAGCTGGGGCTGCCGTCGGGGGCCATGGTGTCGGCGGACAGGCTGGCATAGAAGCCGGCCAGCCAGCCGCGGACGTCCGGCTCGATCTCCGCCTCCGCCCGGCCGGGCCGCTGGAAGTAGCCGACGTAGAACTCCTCGTCGCCGCCGATCATGCCGAAGGCATCGGTCGGCCGGACGCCGTTGCGGGGTGCGTACGGCACGCCCAGCAGTCCCACGGCGGTGAAGACATCGGGCCGCAGCAGCGCAGTGTCGGCGGCGATGGTGGCGCCCCAGTCGTGGCCGACGACGGTCGCGGTGTCCTCGCCCAGGGCGTGCACGACCGCGACGTTGTCGGCGACATGCGCCGTCATCCGGTACGCCGCGACCTCGGCCGGCTTCGAGGAGCGCCCGTACCCGCGGACGTCCAGGGCCACGGCGCGAAAGCCCGCGGCGGCCAGGGCCGGCAGCTGGTGCCGCCAGGAGCGCCAGGTCTCGGGGAAGCCGTGGAGCAGCAGCACCAGCGGTCCGGTGCCCTGCTCGACCAGGTGGATGCGTCCGCCGGGGACGTCCACCAGCCGGTGTGCCGCGCGGTGTCCGTCGTGGGGCGGGGTGGCTGTGTCGGTGGGCTGGGGCATGGCGGTCTCCTCGTCCGGTCGTCCGGCGCCGTGCGGCGCGTCGCCGCTGCGATCATCCGAGAGGGCCCGCGCCACACCCAAGGGCCTTTGCCGGTCCGGCAAATCGGCCGGTGGAGCCGCCGGTACGGGGCGCCGCACGCGGTGTGCGACGCCCCGTACCGTACGGTCAGCGGCCGACGCCGACCGCCTCCCGGTGCGGTGCGGCCTCCGCCAGCGACCGCAGCGCCTCCGGGAGCGCCGCCGCGTGTATCACGCCCAGCCGCTGGGTGGCCCGGGTGAGCGCCACATACAGGTCACTCGTGCCGAACTCCGCCGGTTCGACCACGAGCACGGTGTCGAACTCCAGGCCCTTGGCCTGCCGCGGGTCGAGCAGCACGACCGGGCGGGTCAGATCGACGTCCTGTCCGGCGGACACCTCCGGCAGGGCGGCGGACAGCGTGGCGTACAGGGCGGCGTGGTGCGGCTGCGGGGCGATGACCGCGAGCCGCCCCTCCGCCGCGCCGTCGGCACCGGACCCCCCTCCCTGAGTACGGGACTTCGCGCCGCCAGCGGTCTCCCGTACGACCGAGTCGGCGACCACTTGCGGCAGGTCGTCCGCGGCGGCGCCGAGCGCCCAGGGGCGTACGCCGGTCGAGCGGATCGAGCTGGGCGGTTCGAAGCCGGGGTGCACGGAGCGGGGCACCGCCGCGGCGATGTCCATGATCTCGCGCGGTGTCCGGTAGTTGACGCCCAGCCGGACGTGCTCCCAGCGGTCGTCCACGTACGGCGCGAGGATCGTCTCCCACGTGCCGCAGCCGCCCGGCTCCGCGGTCTGCGCCGGGTCGCCGACCAGCGTCATCGAGCGGGTCGGGCAGCGCCGCATCAGCAGCCGCCAGGTCATCGCGGACAGCTCCTGCGCCTCGTCCACGATGATGTGGCCGAACGCCCAGGTCCGGTCGGCCGCCGCCCGCTCGGCGGCGCTGCGGTGGTCGGCCTCCTCCTGCCGGTCGGCGAGCCGGTCCGCGTCGATCAGGTCGTGCGCGGCCAGCACCTCGGAATCCTCGTCGTCCTTGTCCTCGAACTCCTGGGTGCGGGAGCCGTACGAGAGGTCCAGCACGCCCTGCGCGTACTTGATGCGCTCCTGGCGCTCGGCCTCCTCGGCGGCGCGCGCCGCGGAGTCGTCCTCGCCGAGGAGTTCGGCGGCCTCGTCCAGCAGCGGTACGTCGGCGGGCGTCCACGCGTCCTCGGCCGGCCAGGGCCCGTGGTGGCCGGGCGTACGGCGGATGGCGTCCGCGTCGGCGTCCGGGAGGTGCACGGGCTCGGCGAGGAAGTCGGCGACCAGCTGCTGCGGCGTGAGCGAGGGCCACAGCTCCTGGATGGCGGCGTGCACCTCGGGGTCGGCCGCCACCGCCTTGCCGAGCTGCGCGATGTCGTCCGGGCCGAGCAGGTTCGGACCGCCGTACGGGTCGGCTCCGATCCGGTCGGCCAGCTGCGCGGTGAGCGCGTCGATGACGTGGAACGCGAAGTACGGGCGGGCCAGGTTGTGCGGCAGCCGGGTGGCGCGCGCGTGCTCCCGGGCCGCCGCGGCGATCTCTACGTCCAGCACCAGCTCGCCGTCCTCGTGGTCGATGACCAGGGCCGGGTCGGGCAGGGCCTGCCGGTCGCGTACGTACGCCGCCAGCGCGTCGGCCATCGCCGCGCCGCCCTTGACCTCGGCGGCCCGCGGGGTGTCGGTGCCGGTCGCGACCACACCGGGGAACAGTTCGGCGGGCGTGGCGAGCAGGACGCCCGTCTCGCCGAGCGAGGGCAGCACCTCGTCGATGTAGCCGAGGAAGGCCGGGTTGGGGCCGACGATCAGCACGGCCCGGCGGGCCAGCAGCTCGCGGTGCTCGTACAGCAGGTAGGCGGCGCGGTGCAGGGCGACGGCGGTCTTGCCGGTGCCCGGGCCGCCCTCCACGACCAGCACGCCGCGGTGCGGGGCGCGGATGATCCGGTCCTGCTCGGCCTGGATGGTCTGCACGATGTCGTGCATCCGGCCGGTACGGGCGGCGTCCAGGGCAGCCAGGAGCACCGCGTCAGCATCGGTGCCCTCGTGGCCGGTGCGCTCGGTGTCGGTGAGGTCCAGGATTTCGTCGTGCAGGGCGGTGACCCGCCGCCCCGAGGTGGTGATGTGCCGCCGGCGGCGCAGCCCCATGGGGGTGTGGCCGGTGGCGAGGTAGAACGGACGGGCGACCTCGGCCCGCCAGTCGACGACCAGCGGCGTACGGTCCGCGTCGTCCCGGCGGATGCCGATCCGGCCGATGTGGTGGTCGGCGCCGTCCTGGAACGCCAGCCGCCCGAAGCACAGGCCGTTCTCCCCCGCGTCGAGGGCGGCCAGCAGCCCCGACTGCTCGGCCACCGTCACATCGCGCTCCAGCCGCGCCTGAAAGTTGTTCCCCTCCAGCGGCAGCGCCCGCTTGACGGCGGACTCGGTTCCGGCCCGCAGTTCGGCGAGGCGCTCGTAGAGCAGATCGGTGAATTCCTGCTCCTGCCGCAATTCCTCGTTTGACAATTCAGCTCCGCTCGGATACCGTGTTCTCTAGTGGCCAACCATGTATGACAAAAACCTCAGACATGGAAACGCCCAATATACCCAGAGAAACACCCCGGCCGTCAATACGGACCGGGGCGTTTTTGTGTTTGCATACGGTGCCGCGAGCGGCGGCCGGGGGCGGTGACACCGGTGGGATCGGCGACACCGATGGGGTCGGTGGGCCGCATCCGGGCGATGGGCCTCACCCACTCAGCTGACGAATTCCACACTCTCGAAACGACTGTGGGAGACCTGCTCCTCCGCGTAGATCTTGGCGTTCGCCGTGCCCGGACAACCGGGCCTGCTGAACAGCAGCACCACCTTGTCGGTACGGTTGGCGGCGCGGCCCTCGCCGCGGATATCGATGCAGCGGTCGGCCTGCGGATTCTCCAGCGCCTCCGGAAGCGGAGCGAGAAAATAGGAGAAGTAGCCGCCGGCGGAGCCGTGCCCGACGAAGCGCACGCTGCTGAAGACGGCATTCCGGTGCCCCTGGCCCGCCCGGAGGACGCGATCCAGACCGGAGCAGTTGGCACCGCCGAAGAGCTGAGCCTCATAACGGGTCTGGTTCTCGACCGGACCGTCGCCCTCCATCGCGTAGCAGGTGCCGACGCGAGGCGCTTGCAGCGCCTCCTCGACCGGCGGGGGCGTATAGGTGAACAGGCCCCGCGTAGCCGATGCGGTACCGGGCTGCAGGGCCAGGGCCACGGCGGCCACCATGCTCACGGCAAGGGAGGAGCGGTTCACTGCGGGGCCTTTCTGAACGGGAAACGTACGGGCGGGGGCGGTGGGCCCGAGGGCCCACCGCCGCAGGTTCAGCTGGGGAATTCCACGCTTTCGAAGGTGATGTCGAAGGCGTGCTGCTTCGGCCTGATCCGCTCCGCACTCCCGACACAGCCGGCACGCCGGAAGACCAGAGCGGTCCGGTTGGTCTGGTTCACGGCGTGCCCGTCACCCGCGCGGTTGTAGCAGCGGTCGAGGGAGGGGTTGTCGAGGGTCTCCTGATCACCGCCCGCGGTGGTGTACAGGAAGACACCGTCGGCGGAGGCATAGGAACTGCCCGCCAGGCCGACGGTCAGGGCAAGGGCGGTGCCGACGGAGGCCAGGGCCATCGAGATGCGCTTCATCAGTTCTCCTCAGTGGGGGAAACAACCGCACGGCGAGAGCGCGTGCGGGGTACGGGGGCGGCGGGTCGACCTCCGGTGGACCTCGGGAGGACTCGCCGTGCCGGTGCCGCTCGCCCGCGGAGACCCCGGTCGCGGACGGCGGCCGGCCGGGTCGGTGATGCTGTCGCGGACCGGGTCCGGACTACTCGACGCATCATGTGAACTCCCTGGGCAAGTACGGCTCATGGGGGCATCGTGCCCATTCACGACAAGGGTGATCGTTTCCGCACCCCCAAAGATCGGAGCAACAGGGTCACTTCTGTATAGCTGCCCACTTCCCACGCCCCGCGTGCGCGCCAGCGTTCGGCTCAACAACATGCCCGGGCAGGGTCGTTGGCGGCCTCATCGCGCTGCGGGAGGGGCGCATGCGAGGGTGGCAAGGATGCACAGGACGGCGCGGCAGCAGTCGCGAGCGCCGGTGGCGGCGGGTCGCCGGCGAACTGGCGCCACCTACGCCTGCCACCCGCCCAACTGACCGCCCTGAGCGCCCGGTTACCGGCGCCCGCTACCCGTTCACATCTCACCCCCGGACGCCGCGCCGGGCCATGCGGTAGCAGCGGACGCGCGCTCACGGACGAAGCCCGGCCCCTACTGCGCGGGCCGGGCTTCGTCACCGTGCACAACCGGCAGTTTCCGGTACCTACCGGTAGAAGCTCGGAGAGGCCTGCCGTGCCGATTTCCCACTCGTTTCCCAGTCGATCGCGGACAACTGGCTGCTGATTGCCCACCGGTGAGGTGAGCTTGGCGGCCTGGGGCCGACAGCCGGGGGACGTCACCGCGCCCGGGCGGGGCCGAGCGTCCGCACAGCGTCATATCGGCCCGGCCCTTACGCAGGTGGATCTGCGAGCCGCTCCAGCCCCGGTCGACAGGGTCCACCCGACGGCACCTGCTTTGGCAGGGCTCCGTCATGCCTTCCTGCGCTCGCCAGTCGAAAACACCCTGGATGTGGACAGGAGGAAATCAGCGGCTCTTCACACGACTCGACGGAGTGCGTGGCGTAGGTATTCGCGTCGGTTCCGCGGCCGGACGCCCAACTACGAGCGTTGTGTGGTCCCCGAAGAACGCGACTGGGGCCTGCCAGGAAGATCGACGGTGCGCGTGACGCCGGACGTTCCTGCGGACGCCCCGGGACTGCGGCCCCGGGCGCCTGTGCCCGGGGCCGTGGCGGGGCGCGGCTCAGCGGCCGACGGGCGGCACCGTGGGGCTCACTCCGTAACGCTTCTTCCACGTCGTCACGCCTCGGCCCCCGCGTACTCCGACTCCTGCGTGGCCGCCTTGCGGTGCCGGGTAACGGCCATGCGGGACAGGAGGATGGAGGCGGCCGTGACGGCGAGCCACAGCGGTCCCATGAGGATGTGCAGGACTGCGAGCCAGGCGATCTCGGCCTGGCGGTAGAGAATCACCTGCGCCACCAGGCTCGCGAGGCTCACCACCGAGATGAGCAGGGTCGCCGCCCCGTAGAAGCGCCTGAGGGGCCGGTACGAGCGCCACCGCGGCGGGCCGCCGACCAGCCGGTTCGCGACCAGACCGGCCAGCGGGCGGCCGGCCGCCACCGACAGGACACAGACCACCGTCGCCACGGCCGGTACCAGGATCGGCAGCAGGAAGAATCCTTTGGCCTCTCCGGTGCCGGCCGCCACGGCCGCACAGGCCACCGCCACCAGCGCGCCGATGACGGCGTGCCGTACCTGCTCCTTGGCACGCAGACGCCAGGCGAGGACGACGATCACGGTCACCGTGGTGGACACCAGGGCGAGCCGCAGGCCGCCGAGACGGTCGGCGACGACGAACACGAGGGTGGGAGCCGCGGTGGCCACCAGTCCCGAGGCGCCGCCGAACCGTTTGATCACCGCCTTCCCAGGGCTGAGGCCGGAGCCCGGGAGGGGGCTGTGGAGGGCGCCCCCCGTCGAGGCCTCGCTGTGTGGTGTGTCCATGGCTTCCTTCCGTTCGCCACAGTTGCGGCGGGCAGCCCGGGCCGCCGGGGGCGGCACGTGCTCGGTTCCCGGTCCGCGCCGGAGGATGGCGCGCTCCGCCGTACCCGCCGTGCCCGCCGTGCCCGCCGTGCCCGCCGTGCCCGCCGTGGCAGGCAACGTACGGCGGGACGCGTAGGCGTGCGAGGGGTCAGGCCGAAACGGACGCGGACGCCGGCATGCCGGCGGCGCCCTGCGCCGTATCGAAGGGGCTGGGCTGCGGGACCGCCCCCCGGTCACGCCACACCACGCCCCGGCGTTCGTGCGCGAAGAGGTGCTCGACGGCCAAGGCGATCTTCGGACCGATCCCCCGGTCCAGCAGGTGCAGGGCCAGGTCGAGACCGGAAGTGACGCCTCCGGCAGTCACCAGGTCACCGTCGTCCACGACGCGGGCGCGGACGACGGTGACGCCGTTCCGGGCGAGAACGTCCACGGCCTGATGGTGGGTCATCGCGTTACGGCCTTTGATGAGCCCGGCCATCGCCAGAACCAGCGAACCCCCGCAGACCGTGGCCACCGTGGTGTTGGGCGTGGCGAGGGCCTTGGCCAGCAGCCCCGGAAGCTCGGTGGTGAGGGAGTTGCCGATGAGGACGGGGATGGTCGCGCCGGACGGTTCCCCGGTGGGGGCGTCCGTCCCCGCGGGCAGCGTGCCCGCCGCGCCGGGTACGACGATCAGGTCCGCGCGGCCCGGGTCCAGCGGGGCGGCGGCCGTCAGGGAAACGCCGGGAATCCCACTGGGAACCTCCCTGGCCCCCTCGGCGCTGACCAGTTCGACCCGCACCTGGTCGGTGAAGTTCCCGGCGGCGCTGAACACCTCGTACGGGGCGATGATGTCCAGCAGGTCGAAGCCGTCTAAGAGGACGAACTGGGCGAGCATGGCGTTTCTCATTTCTTCCGGGACAGCCGGTCTCTTGACCGCGCCCCTCACGCTAAGCAGCGCGGCAGGGACGGGCCATGGGCTGGATCGACAGTCTCCAACGGGTTCTCGCCAACGCTATGAGCTGCGAGTTCTTCCTGCTGACCGACGCTGCACAGGGGTCCGGCCGTTGGCGGGAAAGCGGGGGCGCCGGGCCGCAAGCGCGGACTGGCGGTGGACGTTCTCGGCCTGGTCATCGCGGTCGTCGTTCTCGCCGCGAAGGGGCGGGCGGCGTTGATCAGGTCGGTGGTCTGCGCGATGCCGAGACCATGGGCCTCGGCGTCCGACACCCCCACATTGAAGCCGGCCTCGCGGGCGTAGGTGGCGATGTAGGCCATGCCGAGCACGGGCAGGGCGTAGTCGTTGACCCGCGGGTGCAGGGCGTAGTCGCGTAGCGGGGCGTTAACGAACAGGGCGTCCAGGGCGCGCGTTAGGTCCACGCCGGCGATGAGCTCAAGCGGGCGAGTGCGGGGGGTCTCCTGGCTGTGCGGTGCGGACATGGCTCCCCCAGGTCAGGGTGAACAGGGTCAGAGCGTGCAGGTGGGTGCGGTCCTCGTTGGCCAGGCGCCGCCAGTAGGCGGTGAAGGCGCGCTCGCCGTCGGGGAAGGGGTGGTCGGGGTCCACGCGACGGGCCCAGGTGCGCACCGCGAGGTCGCCGTGCGGGTAGACCGCGAAGTCGCCGGTGTAGTCGGCGGGCGCAGCAGCGGCCGTCCACGGGCCGATCCGCGGCACCTCTTGCAGGGCCTTGACGAGCTCATCGGCAGGAGGCGTCCCCATGTCTGATGATCGCCCAGGTAGGCGGCGGCTGCCGCGCGCAACGCCGTCCGGTGGAACGCCGTACCGGCATCGGCGAACTGCTGGTCACTCAGGCTCAGTACGGTCTCGGTCCCCGGACACAGGGACAGGACGCCGACCGGGGTCGGCACGGCCCGGCCATGCTGTCGGCACCAGGTGCGGTAGACCCGGCGCGCCTGGCCCGCGCGCACGACCTTCCGCAACACGGCGGTGGTGATCGCGTCCCACAAACCGGGGTTCGTCAGCCGCTGGATCGTGCCCAGCTCGGCGAGGCGGCGCATCAGGGGCGCCGCGGCCCGAGGTGCGGGCAGGGCGCTGGGCGCAACGGACGACAACAGTGGGCGGTCGGCACCGGCGCGCCCGCCGACACAATGCCACATGAGTGACTGGGCCGGTGCGCAGACCGCGAGCCAGAGAGCGTCCCGGTACTCGACCAGGCGCGCGGTGTCCGTGCGGGTCGGTGCTCCAGGCAGGGCCCGGAGGAGGCGTGTACGGAGATGGTGACCCGCCACAGGCCCCGGCCGCCGACCACGACCTCGTCCAGCCCCGGGTAGCCGATCAACACCCCTCCTCTGGCGAATCGTGCGGGAACGGAGCAATTCTCCAGGGGGCTCGGGCCGTTGAGGTACTGCGGCGGCATCATGTACCCGCAGAACACCTTCATCTCCTCGGCTGGCCGACGGTCCCGGTACAGATCCATGAAGAGTTCGGCTGGCGGATTCGGCTCGGCCTGCGGCAGCATGACCTGGCACATCAGGGCGGTCTTGAGAGTCCAGGTGGCCAGGACCTCCTGTGCCTCGGACGGAAGTTCTACAATCTCGCCTTTGATCATCGGCGGCAGGTACGGCTTGGCTCGTCCTTCAAGGGCACTCATCCAGCCGCTGTTACAGGGCGCGCATACCGCCTTGACCTGCGCGGTGAACATGCGTCCGGAGTGACGTCGGAGGCTGCCTTTGTCCGAGTACGAGCCCATGATGGCTCGACCGGCCCGCATCTCCTCGGGGAACGCCTCGGCCAGCCACTGAGGGTAGACATGCTCGTTGGTGACCGGCGTACCTCCGCAGAACACGCAAGGTCGGGCCATGCAGCGACGATAGCCCGACCTGCCCCGCAGAAGGCCACGATGAACAGAGTCCGCCCGGCACCGCGCCCCGGATCGACCGCGCCACCCACCTCGCGGCCGGCATGCGGCGCTACGTCGCCGACCTCGACTGGCTCACCGCCTACCAACTTCCCACCCACGCGCCCGACCTCAACCCGGCCGAAGGCACCTGGCCCGTCCTACGACGCACCACCCTGGCCAACCGGGCCTTCGCCGATCCACACGAGCTGATCACCGCCGCCCGCCGATGCCTGCGCCAACTGCCATACCGCAGCGACGCACTCGACGGCTGCCTCAGGGGCACCGGTCTGCCCTGGCCCGACCACGACGACATCACACATTGATGGTCAGTAGTCGAGTCGGCAAGATCCGACTCCAGTTCCGCCACGCGAACCCGGACGGACTTCTTCGAGCTTCCGACTCCTCGAACAGCGAGCCCATCCGCTCCCCCTCCACCGCCACGGTGAGAACGGAGAGCCCCGGACACACCCCGGCCACCGTTCTCCCAGCTCAACGCTTCACAGCAGAGGAGCCACGTCCCCTTTCGACGTACGGGCAGGTCGTGGCAGTGGACCAGCAGTGATGCGCGGGTTCGCCGGTTTGGCCAACCGGCGAACCCGCACTGTGTTGCCCTGCCTTGACGTGCCGACGACCAGCGTGTGCGGCTGACTGCGGGGCCAGTTGTGGCCGCGGCATTGGTCACCGGCGAAGTGCCGGGGGAAGCCCTGCGTCCATGGCTCGTGCCTGCGCCCGGCGGGTGCCGGTTCCGTGGGCGAGGGGCGCCGGGCGCTTTCCATGGCAGCGTGCTTCGGGCAGACGTCCCCCGGCTCGGCCCCGGATCGCTGCCGTCACCGGATGCCGCTGTGGTCAGGTCGATTGGATGGAGCTCAGCATGTTCTGGCGGGCCGCTCGGCGGGCCGGCCAGATGGCGGCCAGGACTCCGGTCACCAGTGCCAGGACCAGGAAGAGGCCGAGTTGGCCCCACGGCAGTACCGTCTCGTAGCCCTCCAACGACTTGCTCAGCAGGTGGCCGCCGGCCCAGGCCAGGAAGGTGCCCGTACCGATGCCGAGCACCGCGCCGAACAGGGAGATCACCACCGACTCGAGGCGGACCATCTGCTTGATGCCGGAGCGGTCGAGGCCGACGGCCCGCAGCATCCCGATCTCGCGGGCGCGCTCGAAGACCGACATGGCCAGGGTGTTGACGACGCCGAGCACCGCGATGACGACGGCCATGCTGAGCAGCCCGTACATCATGTTGAGGCTCGTGACGGCCTTCCCGTCTCCGTTCCGCAGCTGGTCTTCGCTCACGACCTTCAGCAGCGGACTGTCACCGAGCGCCTTGCGAATGTCCCGGTCGAGGTCGCCGACCTTGCCGGGCTCGGCCGTCACCAGGAGGTGATCGAGCTTCTTGCCGGTGGTGAGCGACTGCACGTCGTGCAAGGTGCCCAGCGCGTCGCCCACTTTGTGGTTGTCCTTGTAGACGCCGACGACCTCCAGCTTCGCGTGGCCCTTGCCGGAGGCCGCGGCAGCGTCCATCGTGTCGCGCACGTGGAGCCCGGTCTGCCGGGCGAATTCCTCGGACACGGCGACCTTCCCGGGGCCGACGTCGGCCGGGGAACCGGTGCGGAATTCCAGGTTCCCGAGCTTGTCGAACTGTGCCGGTTCCGCACCGGTGATCGAGCCGAAGTGGCCCTTGGAGCGCAAGCCTGCACTGGTGACGGGCACGGCGGTCTTAACGCCCGGCACCTTGGCGACCTTCCCGCCCGCGTCGGCGCCGAGTCCGCGATCGGAGCTGCTGGAGACCTTGTAGTCCGGGACCACGGACTGTGCGGCCGCCTGGTCCAAGTTCCGCTGTACGGAGTGCCCGGCCACGGTGAGGCCGGTGACCAGGGTGAGGCCGATCATCAGGGCCGAGGCGGTGGCGGCGGTACGGCGCGGATTGCGCAGCGCGTTGCGCTGGGCGAGTTTGCCGCCGACGCCGAAGAACCGGGTGGTGACCTTGCCGACCAGGGTGATCAGCGGCTTGGACAGCAGCGGAGCCAGCACGATCAGGCCGCTCAGGGTCAGCGCACTGCCCGCCATCGCGATCAGCAGGTTCGATGCCGCGGTGTCGCGGAGTGTGGAGACGTAGAACATGAGCAGCAAGCCGGGTGCGGCCAGGAGCGTGCCGAGCACATTGCGGACCACCAGGCTGCGCGAGGCCGGCCCTTGGCCGACGCTGTTGAGCACCTCGACCGGGGCGATCCTGGCCGCCTTACGGGACGGCAGCCAGGCGGCCAGGACGGTGACGACGACACCGACCACCAGCGAAGCTGTCAGCGTCCCGGGCGAGATGACCAGCGGCCCGTCGGGGAATCCCGCGCCACTGGAGTTCAGCAACGGGCGCAGCGCGGAGGCGACGCCGATGCCGAGCACGAACCCGACGGCGGAGGCACCGAGCCCCAGGAGAGCGGCCTCGGCGAGGACGGAGCGTACGACCTGACGGCGTGCGGCGCCCACGGCCCGCAGCAGGGCGATCTCCCGGCTGCGCTGGGCGATGAGCATGGTGAAGGTGTTGGCGATGAGGAAGACGCCGACGAACAACGCGACGCCGGCGAACGCCAGCAGCGTCTTGGTGAGGTAATCGGTGTCCTTGTCGGTCTGGGCGGTCTCCTGGGCGGCCAGGTCGGCGCCGCGGATCGCCTCGGCGCCCTTTGCGGGGAGCAGTGCCTTGACCTTGGCCGTCAGTGCACGGTCGTCGGCGCCGGGCCGGGCCCCGACGGTGATCTCGTCGAACCGGTCGGGGGCGAGGAACAGCTTCTGCGCGGTCGCGGTGTCGAACAGCGTCAAGGTGGCACCGGCGGAGACCTGGGGATTGTCGGTGTGCACGATGCCGACGAGCTTTTTGGTCAGTGCGGGACCGTCGGTGGCGAAGCGGACGGTGTCGCCGACCTGGTAGCCGGCCCGGTCGGCGGTCTTGGCGTCCAGGGCCAGTTCGCCCGCGGCGGCCGGGCCGCGGCCCTCCTTCAGCGGGAAGTGGCTGTCCTTGCCGTCCTCGCCGGGCTGGTAGTTGGTGGCGAGGTCGCGCCAGTGGTTGTCGGCGTTGACCGGCCGGCCGTCCTTGCCGGCCAGCGTGGCCGTTCCGTTGACGGTGGAACGCACCTCCTTGACCCCGGGCAGCGCGTGGATCTTTTGCGTCAGCGTGGAGTCGAGGGCGGTCGTCCGGCGCTCGCTTTCGGTGGCTTTCACGGAGACGGCCACACCCTCCAGCTTCTTGGCGGAGGCCTGGCGGTAGGAGTTGGCGACGGTATCGCCGAAGATGAGGGTGCCGGAGACGAAGGCGACGCCGAGGAGGACCGCGAGCGCGGTCATCATCAGGCGGGCTTTGTGCGCGAGGACGTTGCGCAGGGCGGTACGGAACATTGTCAGTCCTGTGGGAGAAGGGCGGTGGACGGGCTGCGGGTACGGGTCAGCTGACCCGGCCCCTGGCGTCGAAGCCCTTCATGCGCCCCAGCACCCGGTCGGCGGTGGGGTCGGCCATGTCGTCCACGATCCGGCCGTCGGCGAGGAAGATCACGCGGTCCGCGTAGGCCGCCGCCACCGGGTCGT
>NZ_LGCW01000307.1:0-42295 GCF_001279365.1 Streptomyces sp. NRRL F-5755
GTCAGCCCGCCACCATCGGGATACCTCATCCCTCCGGCATACCGAGGACACCACCAGCCGTCACCGGGACAGAGAACTCCCACCATTAAAGATCTCTAGACGTTGTCACCTCGCCGTCTTCGCGCCGCCTGTAGCCGCCGGGCGTCTTCTCTCCGGGGCCGCACCCCGCACGGTCGGCCCGCCCCAGGCCACGGCACGTCGCCCCTGCCTGGCCCTCTGGCGTGAACCCCGCACGGTGGTCATCGGCCTCATTGCGCTGACCTCGCGGTGGGTACGGCACCGTGCCGCATGCCTATGTGGTCTGCATGAAGGACGACGTGACCTCGGCAGCCTCACAACGTCGCTTCAGCCATGAGATCGACGCCGTCTCCAACGCGCCGACAACCGTCCGCGAACTCGTCAGCTCGCACTCGCCGTTCCTGGCGCAGCCGGCCGCTCTTGCCATCGCCATCGCGGACTCTGCCGGCGCGTCCGATACGTGATCTTGTGGTGGGCCGCGGCGGGGTGACAGCCGTGCATGGGAGCAGATCTCCATAGTCGGCCATTCTTTCGTGGTGCTTTGGAGCCGACTTCCTCGACGTTGATCGGATTACGGGCGGTACTCCGCGAACGCGGTCGGAGGTGGAAGTTGAGCACTTCCACGTTCACGTGCCGCATCCTGAAATCGGTCGGCCCGTGATCGGTTGCCGCTCAAAGCCGCCTTCAGGAATCCGGGCCCTGGGCGGGGCACACGCACCACAGCGCCTTCCGCATTCCACGCCGCGTACGGCCCTGCGTCCTACCACCGGCCCCCGGTCCGGCCATGCGTTCGCCGCCGCCGAATCGCCGTGGTGGCGGCGCTGGAGCTTGCGCTCGAAGAGGCCGCGGCCGGAGTCTGTTTCGTACGGGACACGGGCTGCGCGTCACGTCCCGCGCGACCGCGGCCCTGCCACGGAGGGTATTGGCGCGGCGCGGCAGCGGCTGCGGTGTGTGCTGCTCAGCGTCGTGCCGGTGCGCTTCGCGGCTCGACGAGGCGGTCGCCGGACACGCGTGTGCCGACCTGCTTGATCTGCTCGAGCAGTGGGGTGATTTCCATGTTCTGGACTCCGGGCAACGGCCCGATGCGGTCCGCGGTGAACTCGAAGAGTTCGTCGAGGTCTCGGCAGTGTGCGGTGGCCAGGATGTTGTGGGGTCCGGTGATGGCGGCGGCGAAGGCGATGTCGGGTTCGTGTGCGAGTGTGCGTCCCACGGTTTTGACTGCCGAGGGGTGTACGCGCAGCCAAAGGTGTGCCCGAGCGTGATAGCCCAGGGCGGCTGGGGCGATGTCGACATCTAGGTAGACGACGCGGTGCCGGAGCAAGGCCTGTAGGCGGCGTGATGCGCGCCCGGGTGTGAGGTCGTTTGCCCTGCCGAGATCGACGAGGCTGGCGCGGCCGTCTGCGGCGAGGGCTTCGAGCATTTTCTCGTCCCCGGGGGTGAGGTGTACTGGTTCGCGGGTGACGACCGGGGATTCCGTGAAAGGGGGGCCTTCGCTGCCGAGCCTCGATTCTTCCTGCGGAGTCAGCGTGCCGCTCAGTGCGGCCCAGTAGTGACCGCGGCCGCCGGCGAATTGGCGCAGTACGGCGGAGGCGTTGATGTCGATGACGGATGCGGTGCGCGGAAGCCGCTGGCCGAGGAGGTCTTCACGCTGTTTGCGGGTCCGTGACCGGACTGCGCAGGTGATTTCGGAGCCTGCGGCGCCGAGGGCCACCCAGCTGACGTCGTCGCGCTTGGCGAGTGCGTGGGCGGTTGCCGTGGCGCTGCCGGGGCGGCAGCGCAGTCGTACCAGCCACCTGCTCTGTCCCAGGGCCCCGGGATCGACGACGCCCGTGACGCGGAGGACGCCATCGGCGCGCAGCCGTCGGTACCTGCGGCCGACGGCGCCTTCGGTGAGGCCGAGCACGGCCGCGATCGAGGCGAACGAGGCCCGCGGGGCGATCTGGAGCGCGCGAATGATTCGCACATCGTCGGGCTGTACGGCGGCGGATTCGGTCATGGCGGCTCCCATCATGCGGGCAATCGTACAAATCTGCCTCACGAGGGCGAGCCGGAGGCGGCGGAGTGGTGAAACTTGCAGCGCATCGGGGCTCGCCTGGCTCACCACTCGGCCTGAGCCCGCAACTCGGCCTGAGCCCGCAACTCGGCCTGAGCCCGCAACTCGGCCTGAGCCCGCAACTCGGCCTGAGCCCGCAACTCGGCCTGAGCCCGCGACTCGGTATGGGCTCGCGGCCTGGTTCGAGCCTGCAACTCGAAGAAAGGAGATGACGCGGAAGTGTCATCAACGCAAGTGTCACCAGCTGACGCGGGCCGGCACACGCCGACCGCTCTTATTGTCGGAGCGTCCCGCGGCCTGGGTTATGCGATGGCGGCCGAACTGGTCGGCAGGGGGTGGAACGTCATCGGCACGGTCCGCAACACCGCTGCCCGAACGCTGTTGCACGACCTCGCGGACCGGGCCGGCGGGCGTGTTCTTGTCGAGCATCTCGACATCAACGAGCCCGCACAGCTGGCGCCGTTGCACGAGCGTCTGGCGCAACGCGAACTGGACATCCTCTTTGTCAATGCGGGGACCACGAACAATGAGCCGACGCCGATCGGCGCGGTTCCGGCGGCCGAATTCGCCGAGGTGATGATTACCAACGCGCTCAGTCCCCTGCGCGTCATCGAAGCCCTCGAAGACCTCGTGTCTCCGACCGGACTGATCGGGGCGATGTCCTCCGGGCAAGGCAGCATCACGAACAACACGACCGGGTTGCGCGAGGTCTACCGTGGCAGCAAAGCAGCCCTGAACATGTTTATGCGCAGCTTTGCGGTCCGGCAGTCCGGGACCCGGCGCGCCCTCCTGCTCCTGGCACCGGGCTGGATCCGCACGGACCTGGGAGGGCAGGATGCGCCGTTCACCGTCGAGGAGACCGTTCCGGAAATCGTGGACGTACTCCTGTCGAGACGGGGAAAGCCGGGCCTTGCGTACCTGGACCGCTTCGGCCGGACCGTCCCGTGGTGAATCCCGTCGGCATACCTCCCACCACACCCCCGACCACACCCAGAGCACCTGTGGAGGCCGCTGGTCGGGACACCGTTGGCGGCCCGGAGGGCCTGACCGTGAAAGTCGTCGCAGTCGAAGAACACTGGAACAGCGTCACCATTCGCGACGCGCTCGATCGCCTGCCGAGCGGGGCGCGGGACGAAAGCGTCGTCTTCAACACCATGGGTGACAACCAGGCCCGGCTCGAGGACATCGGACAGGCCCGGCTCGAGGACATCGGACAGGGCCGTATCGAGGCGATGGACGCCGCCGGCATCGACGTCTCCGTTCTGTCGGTCGTCACGCCCGCCACCCAGGCTCTCCCTGCCCGCGAGGCGATCGTGCTGGCCAGAGACGCGAACGACGAGGCCGCCGATGCGGTGCGCGCGCATCCGGACCGCTTGCGCGCGTTCGCGACGCTGCCGACCGGCGATCCGCAGGCCGCGGCAGCGGAACTCGAACGGTGCGCCACCCGGCTGGGGCACGTCGGCGCCATGGTCTTCGGCCGGACCGGCAGCCGGATGCTGGACGATCCCGCCTACGACGACCTGCTCGCCACCGCGGCCCGCCTGCGCCAGCCGGTCTTCCTCCACCCGCAGATCGCCTCCAACGAGCTGCGCGATGCCGCCTACCGGGGACTGGACCCACAGATCGACCTCGCTCTGGCGAGCTTCGGCTGGGGCTGGCACATGGACGCGGGCCTGGCCGCGCTGCGGCTCATCCTGCGGGGCACGTTCGACCGCCACCCCGGTCTCCAGCTCGTCCTCGGCCACTGGGGCGAGATGCTGCTGTTCTGGATGGACCGGGTCGACAGCCTCTCCCGTGTTGCCACGCATCTCGAACGCCGGGTGTCGGACTACATCAGGACCAACATGCACATCACCTGCAGCGGGATGCTGCAGGAGCGGCTGCTGCGCCACACCCTGGACTTCACCGGCGCAGACCGTGTGTTGTTCTCCACCGACTACCCCTTCCACCGGCCCGACGCGGCGGCAGTCGAGCAGTTCTTCGATGCCGTTCCCGGCCCCGCGGATCGCGTCAGGATCGCTTCCGGCAATGCGGAGGCCCTGTTCCGGCTGGGTGATGTTCGGTGATGGCGGTCGGCGGTAGGGGATGGGTGGCGTTGCTGAAGCGAGTGTTCGGGTCGCCGAGGAAGGCGAGGGCATCGGCGGCTTCGGTTGGTGTGGCAGGGCGTTGCCGGGGGGGCTGACGGAGCGCGGCGAGCGTGTCCTCGTTCTCGATGAGGGGTGCGGGTGAGGCTCGGGTGCACGGCGTTGGCGCGTCCGCTCTCGTCGCCGTGGTCGGGTGCCATGGTGCTGGTCGATATTGGCCAGCGCTTCCATTCTGCCTCGGCCTCCACTTCCGTTGCCCGATGCTATTTCGGCTACGGGGCGACTGCGGCCGCGCTGGCGTCGATCCTCTCCGCGACTTCCGCCCTTGCGTATGCCCCGGAGCCGGGAACGGGTCCGGCAGCGGTGGCGGCAGTCAGCGCGCAGCGTCACCTGTCCCAGAGCCGCGCCCGTTCGGCGGCGTGATGGGCGGCCAGGCCCCGGGGCGTGCTGGGCCCGGACACCGGATCGGCGTTGTCGACGCAGCTGCCGACGCGCCGCGGAAGAAGGAAGCGGCGCTCTGGAGGCGAGGAGACACCTGTCGGCATTGACGGCCAGGACGAGGCGCCAGGTGGCGGTGTCGGTGTGTCGACAGTGCTGGGCGCACCGGAACCTGCGTTGTTGACCGGCAGATTCGACCGGCCGTCTTCCTTGTCGCACCCACTGCCAGCCGGGTGGTGGCGGACTCGCCGGGGATGTCAGCGGCTCGTGTGATGATGGCCGGACCGGCGGGTGGGCTGGCGGCGGCCTGCTTCCGCGGGCCCTCGGTCTGCCCGGCGCTGAGCACCGTGGCATCTCGCGTGAGGCGATCCGCGGCCACCGGCGCCGATGCCGGACCCGCCGCGGGTGTCGATGACGACCTTGCCGATGAAACAGCCCCGTCCACAGCAACTCCTCGCTCAGGGTGCCGATTGCGCTCGCCCCGGCGGATCCGGATCCGCCTGCCGCTCCGTTCTCCGCTCGCTCCGCAATCGGCACACCGACGCTTCGAGACCCGGGGGTGCGGGCGGGGGCGTGTGCGGTCGGCTGGGGCGGTCGTACAGGCCCGCGTCGCCTTCCGCCCGCCACCAGCGCATCCGCTTGTGAGCGGTCGGACGCGAAACGCCCATCTCCGCGGCGGCCCGGGCCACGGGTCGGCGAAGCGGCCCCGGTCGACCAGCAGCCGCCTGCCAAAGCCGGTCGGCCGGGCATTGCGGTGGGACACGAAAACCTCCGGTGCGGTGAAGCCTAGTCACCTTCACCGCACCGGAGGTCTTCGCCATGATCAAATCGAGCGGGCTGTTAACAACGCTCGCGGGCAGCGCACTTAGGGCGTGTACACGGCCTCGCTGCCGTACAGCTCCCTGGTGAATGCGGAGACGTCGGCGCTGCGGTCGATGCCGTCGAGGTTGTACGTGAGGTATACGCCGTACCCTTCGCGGACGGTGCGGCGGGCGAGGCCGGCGGTCGTGCTCTGCGGGGTCCGGCCGATCTCGACGGCCGCCGGTGAGAGCTTCGACTTGGGCAGTGCGATGCCGGGGACCTGCCAGGTGCCGTAGTACGGGTTCCAGGCGTAGTCGAACTTGGAGGAGATGTTGACGCCGCCGTAGGAGAGGCGCGACGCGGACGGGCCGATGTTGTAGAGGCTGATGATCTTGTCCGGCATGTTGGCGCGCAGCGCCATCACCAGGTGCACGAACGAGCTGCTGTTGGGCTGGCCGGTGCCGTTGGTGCCGTACTTGGCGTACTCGTCGTCGAAGTCGATGCCGTCCAGGCCGTACTTGGCCACGGTGTCCGACAGCTGTTTCGCGAACGCCGAAGCCGCCTGCTGCGACGGGAAGTTGGCGAAGCCCGCGCCCTGGTGGTTGCCGAGTACCGAGAGGGTGACCTTTATGCCTTTCCGCTGCAACGGCCGAACCTCGGTGGCAACGTTGTCAAGGACGCGCTGCACGTTCTCGTTGAAGTGCAGGTACGCCGTCTTCGTGTCCGTGTTGTAGTTGATGTTCGCTGCGAAGATCACGGCGACGTCGAAGGCATTGCCGCCGCCGTTGGCGAGGGTGTACTTGCCCACGTTGAGCATGCTGTGGTTGTTCACCTCGACGTAGGCCACCGAGGTCGGCCCCTGCTTCCGGGGAGCGGGGGTGGTGGCGGCTGCCGTGCCGGTCGGGGCGGTCGCGCCGAGGGCGAGGGCCGCGATGGTCGAGAGCGTGAGTGCGGCCGTCCGCACTCTGCGCCGTACCAGGTTCAACATGGGGGATCGGTCTCCCGTCGTAGGGGCCGGCGCCCGACCTGTTCGATAGCGCCGGGTGAGATCTGCGAGTTTTACACTCCATTCAGATGTTCCGGAAGAGGTCCACTGACTTTGTAGGTGAGCTTCCAGATATGGCTCAGATCTGGGAGGTCGGCCCGCGCCGTGTCACAGTGGGTCTGCGGCAGAGCCCACCGGGCCGTTCTCGTCTCCGGGGAAACTGCTGTCTCCCGGGTACGACCTGTCGGCCACCGTGCCGTAGAGGCTGGCCGGCCCAGGGGCGTCAGGGCCATGGTCGGCACGGTGATGGCGGACTTGTCGTCAGGTGTCAGCAACTCGTATGACGCCGATCGAACCGGCGGGTGCGCCGGCGGCGCTGCCGATACCGGTCCTCCCGCCGGTGACGATGACGGCCTTGCCGGTGCATTGGTTCCCGTCCCCGGGGGCTCCTCGCTTCTCGCTCTGGGCGCCGCTGCCACTCGCCCCGACGGACTCGGTTGCGCAAGCCGGGCCGTTCTCCGCTCACTCCTCGAACAGCATCAGGTCGACGGCCTGGTCCGTACGGACCAGGCTGACCCGCGCGCCCTCGCCGCCCGTACCCTCGGATACGAAAAGAACCGGCGACGGGATGGGGGAGCGCGATGGATTCCGGCAGCCCGGACGATATCGAGCAGCATCTGCTGCACACCCTCCAGCTCGACGGCCGGGCCCCCTTCAGCCAACTCGCCCGTACCCTGGGCGTCTCCGAGCACACCGCCGCCCGCCGCTACCGCCGCCTGCGCGGCCTCGGCCCTGCGGATCGTCGGTCGACCCAACCCCGAACGGCTGGGGCACACCCGCTGGCTGCTGCGCCTGCGTTGCGCCCCCGACGTGGCCGGCTCCCTGGCTGACAGCCTCGTCCGCCGCCCCGACACCAGCTGGGTCACCCTCGCCTCCGGCGGCACCGAGCTCTACTGGCGCCCTGAACGCCCGCACCACAGACGAACGCAACGCCTTGCTGCTGTCCGCCCTTCCTCGGACCTTGAACCTCGTGTCCGTCGGTGCCCATTGCATGATGCGGATCTTCAAGGGCGCCACCACCACCTGGCACGCCACCCGCTTTTGCACCCCTGCCCCTGTGGCAACCTCCCTCGACGGCGTCGTTCCACTCCGCCTCGACGCCACCGACCAAGCCCTGCTCGCCGCATTCGCTCGTGACGGCCGCGCCACCCTGCCAGCACTGAGCAAGCCGCCGTTCGTTCGGCCTCCAGCGTCCAGCGCCACCTCCAGCGCCTGCGCCACCACAGCGCGCTCGGCCTCTTCGTCGACTTCGACCCCCAGCTGCTCGGTCACCACATGAGCACCCAGTTGTGGCTGACGGTGGCGCCCGCCCACCTGCGCAACGTCGGCGAAACCCTCGCCACCCACCCTGAGATCGCCGCCGCCGTCACCGGACCCGCCAACCTCGTCGCCAACGGCATCTTCCGCATTCCGGCCAATCTGTACGCCAATATCGATCAGGACCTCAGTGCCCTGCCAGGCACCCACAGCATCGACACCGCTCCCACCCTGCGCGAGGTCAAACGCCTCGCCACCCCCTTCCTCTTACATGCCCGCGGCCCGAGCAGCGACCGCACCAGGAGATGACGGCCGACACTCCCAAGCGCAGTTCATCGCTGCCGATGACGGCAACACCTTGCAAGCCGCACGCGAACTGCTGCAGGACTTCAATCGAAACGCGCGGGTCACGGCCACACCCCGCGGCCGCACCCGGGTTTCCGCTGCGGTAGAGCGCCGCCGCTGCGATAGAGCGCCGCCGCCCCTCGAACCACCACCGCCTGGCGATCCGGACCCACCGCCAGTCCGCGCCGCCTGCCAACCGAGGTGAACGGCTGAACTCGCAGGGTGGTTGTGCGACACACCGGAGCGGCCTTCAGCTGCCGGGAGGGGTGGGTGCGCATGGTGGGCGGGTGTCGCTTCTGTGGAGGTGTGTGGTGCGTCGAAGTGTTCTGGTGACGGGTGCGACGAGTGGTGTGGGTCTGGGGGTGGCGCTGCGTCTGGCCGGGGCCGGGTTCGACGTTTTCGCCACGGCGCGTGACGAGCCGAAGGCCGAGAAGCTTCGGGCTGTGGCGGCCGAGTGCGCTGTGGGGCTGCGGACGGTGCTGCTGGATGTGGCGGATGCCGATTCCTGCCGCAGAGCGTGTGCGGAGGTCGCGGAGGCCACCGGAGGCGGACCGTGGGCCTTGGTGAACAACGCCGGTGTCCCGCTGGTGGGGGCGGTGGAGGACCTTGAGGACGCGGCGGTGCGGCAGTTGCTGGAAGTCAATGTGGTGGGAGCCGCGCGCATGGCCCGGCTGGTGCTGCCGGGGATGCGTGAGCGCGGGGAGGGGCGCATCGTGAACGTCTCGTCGCTCGCGGGCCGCATCACGGCTCCGGGTATGGGCTGGTACTGCGCGGGCAAGGCGGCGTTGGGGGCCTTGAACGATGCGCTGAGGATGGAGGCCGGGCCCGGTGGGGTGCAGGTCGCGGTCGTCGAGGCGGGCGCGTACGCGAGTGCCATTCAGGGCCGGGCCGCCGATGGTCTGGCGGCGCTGGCGGGCCGGCCGACGTTGTTCGGTGACATGTACCGGGTGGCGGAGGCGGCGCTACGGGAGTCCGGTACGCGGCTGCCGAGCGCGGATCCGGTCGTGTCGGCTGTCTGCCGGGCGCTCGTAGCCCGTCGGCCGCGCCACCGGTATGTGGTCGGCAGGCAGGCGAAGGCGGGGCTGCTTGCCGACGCGCTGGTCCCCGTACGTGTGAGGGACCACTTCAAGCGGGTGGCGATGGGCGCTCCCGCCCATCCGCTGGTCGAGTACGCGGCGCGGCGCTGGTGCACGCCGTGGTGACGGTCAGGCCAGCAGGCCGGAGCGGCGCCACAGGTGGTGCTGGGGGCGCCTGATCAGGTCCACTTCGGTGAGGAAGGCGATCAGCTTCTCCCCGCAGCAGAGCATCGTGGCGCGGTGGTGGGGGTTGTGGCGTGCCTGGCGGCGGGCTTCGCCGGGGGTGAGCCCGAGGTCGCCGTACCGGTCGGGGCGCAGGAGCGGCGGGACGGTGTGGGAGGCGACCAGGGCCGTCAGGAGGCGGTGGCGGGCCAGCCGGCCCCGGGAGGCGTGCGTCACTGCCTCGCGCAGTTCGGCGCGGGCGAAGCTGACGTGGCGTGCTTCTTCGGCCACGTGCAGACGGCACACCGACCGCACCAGGGGCTGGACGCGGTCGTCCTGGGCGGCCTCCCGCTGGAGGCGGTCGAGCACTTCTTCGATGATCAGGGCGCTGGTGAAGGTGGTGATGTCCTGGAACGCGGCCGCGGCCGGCGGGAAGGGGAGCCGGACGCGGGCCGGGACGCGGTGGGCCGGGCAGCCGAGTGTGGCCAGCAGCCGCCCGAACATGGTGATGTGCCGGGTCTCGTCGCCCATTTCCGTCAGCGCGTAGAAGGCGCGTGCGTCCAGGACGTCACGGTTCATCAGGTGGCGGGTGAACATGCGGATGATGGCCAGCTCGAACCAGTGCCCCATCTGGGCCATGTGGGCTGCTTCGTGGCGGGAGAGTTCGAGGCGCTGCCGGTGGTCCATGCGCTCCCACAGGGGAGTGCCGTAGAGCGCGAGCCGCTCGGGCGGCCAGAACCAGGCGTCGTCCAGCAGGGGGGTGTCCCAGTCGATGTCCGTCGCGGGGTCGTAGGAGCGGGCCGCGGAGGCGTCCAGCAGACGCTGGGCGGTGGTCTGGGGGCTGCGGGGCCGCAGGGCCTGGTCGGTCATCAGGGGTCACTCCTGGGGTGTTTCGTACCGGCCGGCCCGGTGAGGGGCCGACGTTGTGGCAGGGGCCGCGGGATGGGGGCCGACGGGCGGGGCCAGGGGCTCCACCAGGCGGCGCGTCCGGCCAGGGCCAGTACGGCAGGGGCGAGCAGCCCGCGGACGACGGTGGCGTCGAGCAGGACCGCGAGGGCGAGGCCGACACCGATGATCTTCAGCATCACCAGGTCCGACGTGGCCAGCGCGGCCATGACGACGGCCAGGGTGAGCGCGGCCCAGGTGAACAGGCGCGCGGTGCGGTCCAGGCCCCGGACCACGGCGGTCGCGGCGTCGGGGGCCCGTTCGTACTCCTCGCAGACGCGGGCGAGGAGAAAGATCTCGTAGTCCATGGACAGGCCGAAGGCGATGCCGAAGATGAGCGCCGGCATGAGCACGTCCGTGGTGCCGGTGACGGGAAAGCCGCCCAGGAGGCCGGCCAGATGACCTTCCTGGAAGACGAAGACCAGGGCGCCGAAACTGGCTGCCAGACTCAGGGCGTTGAGCAGCAGCGCCGTGAGGGCCATGACCGGCCGCCGGGTCAGCAGCAGGGTCAGCGACAGGAGCGTCAACCCTGCCAGCAGCAGGCACCAGGGCAGGCGGGAGAGGAGCGCTCGCTGGACGTCGTCTAGGACGGCGCCGGGCCCGCCGACGAGGACGGGCGCGGGGGCGGGCAGCCCGCGCAGGGTCCGGGCGAGGTCGCGGTTGGCGGGGGAGTAGGGCTCGCCGGGGGTGGCGACCGCCAGCCAGACGCCGCGGGGCGAGGCGAAGGCGGATGCCGTGGTGCCCGCCGGAGGCGTGTGGACGCCGCGGGCGTAGGAGCCGGTGGCCGTTTCCACCCGTTCCACGCTCTTTTGGAGGGAGACGCGCCGGGCGTAGGCGTCGAGCTCGGCGGCGCGCTGCCGGAGGTCGAAGTGCGGCAGGACCAGGGTCGCCGGAGTGATCACGGCGCCGAGCCGGTAGTCGTGGCGCAGCACCGTACCGGCTTTGGCGACGGTGGAGGAGGCAGGCTGGACGCGGTCGTCGAACAGACCGATCTGCACACGGGTGAAAGGGGTGGCGAGCACCAGCAGCACCGCGGTGACGCCGACGGCCACGAGTCCGGGCCGCCGTTGGACGGCCCGGGCCGTGCGCCCCCACCTTCCCGGCCCGGCGGCCCGGCTCCCGGAGAGCGGGCCGGGACCGATACGGCGGCGCCGTCGCGTGAGGACGCCCGGCCGGTGGACGCGGGGCCCCAGGACCGTCAGGAGAGCCGGGAGCACGACCAGGCCGGCCAGGGCCGCGAAGGCGGTGACCGCGATGCCGCCGTAGGCGACGGAGCGCAGGATGGTGTGCGGGAAGACGAGCAGCGAGGCCAGGGACAGGATGACCATGCCTGCGGAGAACAGCACGGCCCGGCCCGCGGTCCGCAGTGCCGTGCGCAGGGCGGCGCCGGGTTCGGCGCCGGTCGCGGCCTCTTCCTGGTAGCGGGCGAGCAGGAAGAGGCTGTAGTCGACGGCGAGGGCGAACCCGAGCGCGGAGGAGATGTTGGTCGCGCTCACCGCCACCTCGGTGCAGAAGGTGAGCAGTCGCAGGACGGCCTGGGCTCCCAGTACGGCCAGTGCACCGACGGCAACGGGCAGAAGGGCGGCCACCGCCGAGCCGAACACCACGAGCAGCAGCAGCGCGGTCAGCGGCAGGGCCAGCAGTTCCGCGCGGATCTGGTCCCGCCCGGCCAGCCGCAGTGCCTCGGCGCGGGAGGCCGCCTCGCCGGTGACCTCGACCTGCAACGGGCCATGGCGGCCGGCCATCCGCGGTACCAGCCGTCCGGCCGCCGCCGTCGCCTCCTGCTCGCGTCCGTGCAGCCGCACCAGTACCAGGGCGCTGCGCCGGTCCGCCGAGCGCAGCGACGGCGCCTTGGCCTGCCAGTAGGAGACCACCTGGGCGACGGACCGGTCGGCGCTCAGCTGCCGTACCAGCCGGTCCCCCTGGGCCGCCGCGGCGCGGTCTTCGACCGACCGGGTGGCGCCGGACACGCGGGTGACGAGTACGAGGTGGGGCGGGGCGGAGGCGAAACCTTCGCGCAGCAGCCGGTCGGCACGGGCGGCCTCGGTCGCCGCCGGCACGACCCCTCCCGGCGACAGCTGCCCGTCCACCGCTGCCCCGAACCAGGCGCAGACCGCCGCCAGCCCCGCGGCCAGCGCCAGAACGACCCACGGAACGCGGCACCGGAGGCTGCGCATCGTCGTGACTCACCCCTTCGCGGGACGGGCTTCCGCACTCCCTTGTCGCCACCATGTGTAGACAGGGAGCGGGCCCGGCAACACATCGCCACCTCTTCAGGCGAACGTCCGGTAGCGCCAAACGCGGGCACTTAAACACATCAACGGCGTGGGAAGCCGTGGCGCCCGGTGGCGCCGCCCTAGCGTGAGGCCATGAGCGACCTTCGGGCCTGCCTGGCGGGGGCCACCACGTACCTGCCCGAGCGCTGGGTCAGCATGGGCGAACGGGAGGCCCAGATCGCGGCCGCCAGCGGCGGCTTCACCCCGCCTCCCGGGCTGATCACCCAGCTGACCGGGGTGACGGGTGTTCACCTGATCGACGACGAGCAGCAGGCGTCCGATCTGGCGGCCGGCGCCGCCCGCAAGCTCTTGGCCGACCAGGGCGTCCGGCCCGCCGACATCGACCTGATGATCTTCGCGGCGGCCAGCCAGGACATGATCGAGCCGGCGACATCCCACGTCGTGGCCGCCAAACTCGCCCTGACCTGCCCGGTCTTCGACGTGAAGAACGCCTGCAACAGTGTGCTCAACGCCATGGAGATCACGCAGGCGCTGATCGCGTCCGGGCGGTACCGCACCATCCTGATCACCTGCGGCGAGGCGCCCTCCGTCGCCGCCCAGTTGCGCATCCCCGACGCGGCGGCGTTCGCGCGCGCACTGCCTGCCTACGGTTTCTCCGACGCCGGTGCCGCCCTCCTGTGGACGGCCCAGGAGACTCCCCGCCCACTGCCGCCCCGGGGCATCCTGGGCTGCCGCTTCGCCGCCGACTCCGCGGCCTGGCCCTCGGCGACCGTGCTGCACGGCGGCATCGCCTCCCTGCGCCACCGCTCGGGCCCGGAAGCAGCCGCCTGTTTCCGCATGGACAGCGTCCGGATGCGCGACAGCCTGCGAGCCCTCGGCCGCGCCCACCTGCACCGCGCACTGGACGAACTCGGCCTGACCTTCGACGACTTCGCCTTCATCGGCGCCCACCAGGTCGCCCTGGCCGACCTCGACGAACTGTGCGGGCCGGAGATCGGCGTCCCCCGCGACAAACTGATCATCACCCTCCCCGAGCACGGCAATGTCGCCTCCGCCTCCCTCCCCCTTCAGCTCACCCGCGCCCTCGAAACCGGCCGGGCCAACCCCGGCGACCTCGTCGCCCTCATCGGTCTGGCCGCCGGCAGCAGTGCCGGCCTGATGACGCTGCGGCTGTGAAGCCGCCTCCCGCTCCCGTCCCGACGACCGAGGAATGTCCGATGACGCCTGTCTACGAAGCAGTCAAGTCCGTACTGATCAGCCACTTCAACATCCCCGAGGACACCATCCGGCCCGAGGCCACCCTGGAGGACATCGGCCTGGACTCCCTCGCCGTCGTCGAACTGCTCTGCGTCCTCCAGGACGAACTGGGCCTGCGCGTTCCCACGGGCGACGACGCGCTCAAGTCCCTCCAGGTCACCCTGGCCCAGGCGGCGGCCGTGCTCGACCAGGCCCAGCCCGCCCCGGTGCCGGAGGCGCTCGCATGAGGGGCGACGACATCGCCGTCACCGGCATCGGCCTGGTCACCCCCGCCGGAGTCGGCACCGAAGCCACCTGGAGCACGGTCTGCTCCGGGACCCCCACCGCCGCTGTCGACCCGTCCCTGGGCGAGGTGCCGGTGCCCATCAGCTGCCGTGTACCGCCGTTCGACGCCCAAGCCGTGCTCGGACCGCAGGTATGGCGCATGGACCGCTTCACGCACCTGGCCCTGACCGCCGCCCGGCAGGCCGTCGACGACGCCGGCCTGGACCCGGCCACCTGGGACGGCGCCCGGATCGGCGTGGTCGTCGGAGTCGGCTACGACAGCAAGGACCTCGTCATCCCCGCCGTACGCAAACTCATCGACGGCGCCTACGAGAAGCTCTCCCCGCTCCTGATCCCCCGCACCACCGCCAACGCCGCCGCGGCGGAGATCTGCATCGCCCTCGGCGCCCACGGCCCCAGCATGGCCGTCACCACCGCTTGCGCCTCCGGCGCGACCGCCCTCGGCACCGCACGCGACCTGCTCCTGGCCGGCCGCTGCGACATCGCCCTCGCCGGCGGCGCCGAAGCCCCCTGCCACCCGCTGCCCTCCGCGTGCTTCGCGCAGATGGGGGCCCTGTCCACCCGCCTGCACGACCCCGAGGGCGCCAGCCGCCCCTTCGACGTGGACCGCGACGGCTTCGTCCTCGCCGAAGGCGCCGGCCTGATGGTCCTGGAACGCGCGGCCGACGCCCGGTCCCGCGGCGCCCGGCCCCACGCGTACTTCAGCGGATACGGCACCTCCACCGACGGCTACCACTACGCGGCCCCCCACCCCGACGGCGTGGGCATCGAGCATGCGTTCACGGCCGCCCTCGCCGACGCCGGGCTCACCACCTGCGACATCGGGCACGTCAACGCCCACGGCACCGGAACACCGCTGAACGACCGCATCGAAGGTGCCGCCCTCACCCGCATCTTCGACGGCCACCCGCCCCCCGTCACCTCCACCAAGGGAGTCACCGGCCACCCCCTCGGCGCGGCAGGCGCCATCGAAGCGGCGCTGGCCGCCCTGGCCCTCGGCCACCAGACCATCCCGCCCACGGCCAACCTCCAACACCTCGACCCCGACATCGCCCTCGACGTTGTCGCCAAAGCCCCGCGCCCGCACCGCATGGACGCGGTCGCCAGCAACTCCTGCGGATTCGGGGGGCACAACACGGTGCTGATCTTGCAGCGGGCCTGAGCTTGTGTGCCGGCGTATTCATGGAATTCGGGCGTCTTCACCCGAAGCGGTGCGGGGCGAAGGTGGCCTGCGCTTCTACCTCATAGCCGCAGTGGATGTGACGGCGTGGAAGAGGAGGCACTGCTGGCCTTCGGACCCAGCGCCGCGGCCCGCAAGAAAGTGGACGGCGATGCCATTTGACCAATTTTCCGAGTGCCCTGCCCCTCCAAGACGGGGGCAAGGCATTCGTATTCGATAATCAGGCGCGCCCATAATGCCAAGCCGAGCAATCCGTGCGACCAGGCTTCCATACGCACATCCGGATCGCTACTTTCCTGCCCTCAGGGATGCGGGCACGTTTCGTCTTCAGCGTGCCGGCCCCTTTGGCGTAAACGCTGAAACCTTCGGTACCCGGCTTGCCTCCGAGGTTCCACATGATTTCCGCCTCGATCCAGCGACCGTCGGGCTTCTTGTCCCATGCGACCACCTTGTCGCCCCGGTGGTCGAACTTGGCCATGCCTCGGGAATTTTGAACTATCACATCCTTGCCTTGTGCTTCCGCCGGCCCAACGCCGACTGTGCCCACCAGTAGGGTCGCGCCAGCGGCTGCCACTACAGTCCTGTTCATTGCTGTGCGCAAAATTTCCTCCTGCTTCGAGGGTGCCCCCGTGACGCCACGGGAGATTTCAGTAGAAACATCGGCCAGAAGACACTTCAAGGGGGGTTTGGGCTATCGTTACAAGTCCTTCACCAACGCTCCGCAGGCACTACTGCCGACTCGCACGAAGGCGTCCTGCGAATTTGCATCCCTATCCTTAGTTCACATTCGCTGCGCCACACAGCCCTTCAGCTGCGCGCGTCAGAGCCCGTGCAGCCAGGACACCGACGCGGACGCCGGCCCGCGACCACCGGCGTTGAGATTCGCACTTCGTAAGCGGCCAGTGCGCTGCGGTCAGCTGGTGCGACGGTCGCCGGTCGCCTTCTTCTGCGCCGTGGCCTTCTTGACCGGTGCCGTGGCGATGGCCCTCTTGCCACCGGCCTCCTTGGGCGTGTGGGCGCTTTTGCGTACGCTGTCCTGGCCCGCTGGCTGTCTTCTTCGTTGCCGTGCTCTACGGGGGAGGGGCGCTTGGTGGTTCCGGAGGCATTGTCCTCGTCTCCTGGCCCGATGTCTGAAGCCGACCGGGTCCATCTGGTCTCGGCAGACCGGTGTGTGAAGGCGGGCTCCGTGGTACGAGAGCCCGGCGCCGCGGCCGGCGTACAGCCGGTCAGTGCGGGCGGGCCGTGGTCAGGACTACCGATCCGGTGCGCTGTCGGGACCGAAGTTTCGGGGGCGTGTGCTCGGGCCCCGGCAGCCGGGACGCGTTCGTCGCCGTCCAGACACCGCAGGCGGCCACCGTCCGCGCGGAGCGGTAGGTGGTACGGAACGACGCGGCACGCCCGGTGTGGCCATCTGGTCGGCCCCGGACAGGTCTGGTACCGGCGTACGCGCGCAGCGCCGCGTCTGGCGAGGCGCTGTCGCGTCGGACGGCGGTGAAGGTGCCGCACGCCCTGCAGGTCGTCCTTGGCGAACCGTACGGCCTGGGGTTTTCCCTACCCTGGAGGGGGCGCTGACCGAACCTGGACAGGCCTGCTGGCCGGATGGATCAGTTCCTCTTGATGGCGGAGGCTGAGCACGTCGCAACGGCTCGTCCGATCGGAGAACCAGTGTCCAGTCCGAAGTCCTCGCGCCGCACGGTGGCGCGCACCGCCGCGGTGTTCCTGGCGGGCGCGGTGTGCGCCGCCATGATGACCGGCAGTGCCGAAGCCATCGTCAACGGCAAGGATTCGACGCAGCGTTACCCGTTCATGGTGTCGATCCCGGTGAGGAGCGTGGACGACCCAGCTTTCAAGGCGGTCTGCGGGGGAACGCTGATCGACTCGAAGTGGGTGCTCACCGCGGCGCACTGCGTGGATCCGAAGCTCGTCACCCTGGACGGCACCGTCCGTATCGGCAGTGTGTGGAAGAAGTCCGGGGGCACGGTCCGCTCCATCGCGAAGACGATGTCCCACCCGGGCTACAGGAACGGCGAGAACGTTGTTGCCAACCGCGATGACCTCGCTCTGCTCCGCCTGGACCGCCCGGTCTCCGAGAAGCCCGTCCGCATCGCCGACACCCCGGGACGGCCCGGCACCCCGACCCGGCTTCTGGGCTTCGGCACTGTCGACGACACCGCCTCCGACCCCGCCAAGGGGGTCTTCCCCAACCGGCTCCAGGAGCTCGACACGCGCAGGGCAGCGGTCTCCGAGTGCGCGCCGGGTTTCGCGGGCAGCACCCGCCTGTGTACGGTCAGCCAGGTGCCGAAGGCCATGGCGTGCCACGGCGACTCGGGCGGCCCCCAGCTCCGGCGCGACCGGAAGGGACGCTGGGAACTCATCGGCGTCACCTCGGGCCCGGGCGTCCCGGGCGTGCGATGCAGCGAAGGCCCGGGGCTCTACACCAGCGCGCCCGCGTACGCGGGCTGGATCCACCGGACGATGTACCGCAACGGCTGATCCGGGATGCGACGCTGTGCCGGTGTGCTCGTTCCGCCTCGTGATCTTATGAGCGGGGTTCAGGTGCGCCCTCTCGTCATGCCGGGTGCCGTGCGGTGTCATCGTGTTCGTGCGGTCTGGTAAGAAGCGCCGGCCGTACGGGAAGTTGTTCATCGAGACTGATGGTGGGGAACAGCCCCTGCCGTGACTGGGGCTGGGGTGCCGTCAAGAGGAGGTTGGCGCTGCGGCTTCCAGGCGGTCGAGGCGTTCGTACAGTGCCCGCACAAGTCGGGTGAGGTGTGTTGCGACAGGTGCTGTACCGCCTGGTTTCGGCGGGGGTGCTGCCGCACACGGCGCCGGTGTACCGGCGGCTGTCCGCGAGGCCGGCCCGGGCCCGCCGCGAGGGCCGCTTCCCCGACTTGATCGACACGTTCGCGACGTCCACGTACCGCCCTCCTGGCCGGGTGCCGATGCGCTCGTACGCCAGATGCCGGAGTGGTTTCGTCTGGACCGCGCCGCGGGCCAGCAGCACGTCCTGTACGTTGCCGCCGAGAAGGGCATCCTGCGCCAGCAGCTGACGGGCCGGCCGGCCGAGTACGGCATCCCCGTCCTGGTGGTGCGCGGTTTCGGCTCCCGGCCCTACGCCGATGTCGTCCGCCGCCGCACCGCCCTTGCACCCGCGTGCTGCTCACGTACGAGCGGGTGCGCGCGTACGGTCTGCCGGCGACCGAAGGCAAGCGCGACGACCCGCGGTGGCCGGCCTTCGCCCGCCGCCACGGCCTCGATCCCGCCCGCCCGGTGCGATGGGAGGTCGAGGCCCTCGAACCGCACGAACTACAGCGCCTGGTCCTCGCCGCAGTCGGCCCTGTCCTCCTCCTGACCCACGCGTGCCCATGTGGACAGGTGGTTGAGGCCCATGAGTCGCTGTCGGGGGGGCTTTGGTCACCTGAAGTCGGGCCTTTCGCCGGGGTGCCTGCGGACTTCGGTAGCCAAAACTAGGTCTCTGACCAAACTTACGGAACCGTAGGTTGTGGAGCTCGAACAGCGAGGTGGTGCGGTATGCCGGTGGTCAGGATGGACGGAGAACTGCCGGAGGTCATCCAGGGCGGGATGGGTGTTGGCGTCTCCGGCTGGCGGCTGGCCCGCGCGGTCAGCTCCGTCGGGCAGCTCGGTGTCGTATCGGGCACGGCACTGGACGCTCTCCTGACGCGGCGGCTCCAGCTCGGCGACCCGGGCGGTGGCGTGCGCCGCGCCCTTGCGGCCTTTCCCGTACCGGAGCCGGCGGCCGCGGTCCTGGACCGCTTCTACGTCGAAGGCGGTGTCGCGGCGGGAGAGCGCCTTCGTGCGCAGCCGATGCTGCGGGTCGAGCGTGGGGAGCAGGCCGAGCTGCTCACCGTCCTCGGGAACTTCGTGGAGGTGTGGCTCGCCAAGGAGGGGCACACGGGCCCGGTCGGGATCAACTATCTGGAGAAGGTCCAACTGGGACTCGCCCCCGGCATGTTCGGAGCGATCCTCGCGGGAGTGGACTACGTCCTGGTGGGTGCGGGCGTCCCAGGGCACGTGCCCGAGTTGGCGCGGAAACTCGCGCGAATGGAGCCGGTGACCGTGCGTGTCAGGTTCGACGGGTCCGAGGAAGACTACGACCATCGCTTCGATCCGGCCGCTCTGCTGGGCCGCACGGGCTTCGGGGCGGACCAGGGCTGTCGGTGCGGGGGCGGTAACGGCGGCGGGGGCGAGAGGACTGGGTGCCGTGGAAAGGCGCCGACACAAGGGAAGCGACAGGTACAAGATGTGCGGATCGAGTCGCCCGCCCCCGCTGCGAGGCCATCCACGGCCGAGACGACCCGTGTCACCCCCTCGCCGGTTTTCGCCCGACCGTTGCGACGGCCGAACGTGCTCGCCATCGTGTCGCTGCCGCTGCTGGCCTCGTACCTGGTCCGTGACGAAGCCACGGCTCCCGATGGATTTGTGATCGAGACCCATCGCGCGGGCGGCCACAGCGCTCCGCCCCGCGGCGCTCTGAAGCTTGATGCGAGGGGCGAGCCTGTCTATGGGCCGCGCGATCACCCCGATCTCGCGAAGATGGTGGGGATCGGTCTTCCCTTCTGGCTCGCGGGTGGTGCCGCCCACCCCGAACGGCTCGCGGCGGCACGAGCCCTGGGCGCAGCCGGTGTGCAGGTAGGCAGTGTGTTCGCGCTGTGCGAAGAGTCGGGCCTGGAGCCCGGCCTGCGCAAGGTGCTCAGGACGCAGGCCCGCGCCGGGGCGCTGGAAGTGCGAAACGATCCGCTGGCGTCCCCCACCGGCTTTCCCTTCAAGGTCGCCGAGGTGGCGGGCACACTGTCCGACCCCGCGGTCCGGACAGCCCGTCGCCGCGTGTGCGACCTTGGTTACCTGCGGGTCCCCTACCGGACCGCCGAAGGCGCGATCGGCTATCGCTGCCCCGCCGAACCGGAGGCCGCCTACCTGCGCAAGGGCGGCTCGGCTGCCGACACCGAGGGCCGTCTCTGCCTGTGCAACGGGCTGCTGGCCACCGTCGGGCTCGGCCAGCGTCATCCCCTCGGACGCGACGAACCACCGGTCATCACCTTGGGTCAGGACCTGGATTTCCTGGCGGAATTGAGCCCGGACGGCGGCCCCTACCGGGCAGTCGAGGTGGTGGAGTGGCTGACGGGGGACCGCGGAGTCGGGGCCCCACCCCGGACAATCGGACCGGGCCTCCGACGCCGATGACTGTGGCAACGGGCTGCGCCGGGTGAGCTTGTGGCCGAATGGTAGCCGGGGGTTGCTGCTGTCGGCGCTCTACCGTGGCGGTCGCCAGGCCGAGGCTCTGGCCGTCTACACCGTTACCCGCCGGTTGCTGGAGCAGAAGCTCGGTGTCGGTCCCGGTCGCGGGGGCTCTGAGTCGCGCTTTGGTCGTACTGAGGGCGGTGGATGAGGCAGAGCGGCGCCGGTGAATGGGCAGGTCCTGCTGGAGTGCCGCAGCAGAGCCCTGGCGCGGTTGGGCCGGGCCGTGGAGGCCGATGCCGAGGTGCGGCGGGCGTGCAGGTCCGGGCAGGGGTACCGCTGGTACCGGCGCGGACGGCACGGATGCGTCGCGGCGGCGGCCAAGGCCGCCGGCTCGGTCCGGGAGTGCTGCGCGACGGCCGTCCGGGTGACTTCGCCTCGGCGGCCCGCCGGCGCCGTTGCTCGTCCCGGGCCGGGTCGGCGGTCACGGCCTTGTGCAGCCGGTGCTCCGTCACCTGGCGACGGGTTCCGGAGTCGGCGTCGGGCAGCTCGGTCGTATCTGTCCGCCGACGCTGCCTGTGAGCGCTGCGCTGAGCTGCACGCCGACCGCCGTCGGGCTGATGATCCCCAGGCCCCGAAAGAGTCCTCTCCTTGCGATCCGCGCCCTCGCCGCCTGGGTGAATCCCGACCAAGGCCGGTTCGGGTGCCTGGCTGTGACGTGCGGGTCACGGGACGGCCCGCCGGTCCGGCGCTGGCCCAGAGGTGCGGAGGCTGAGGTGCGGGATAGGGGTGTCTGGGCTCCGTCTCAGCAATGGCGCACTTTGACTTAGGTATGTCGGCATACCTAAAGTTCTTTGTATGCCCGCCTCCAGTGCGTCCGGCCAGGACATCCGCCGTATTGCCTCCGGGCTCACGGCTGTCCTGCCCGCACTGCACCGGGCGATCGACCGGCGGGTCGTCCAGGACCTTCCGTTTCCCGGGCTTCCCGATGGCCAGCTCGCGCTGCTGCGGTACGTCGCCGAACATGACGGGGTCACCGTACGCGCGGCGGCCGACGCGCTGCTCGTCAAGCCCAACAACGTCAGTGCCCTGGTCACTCAACTGGCCGCCCAGGGCCTGCTGGAGCGTCGGCAGGACGCCGTGGACAAGCGTGTGGCGCACCTGCATCTGACGGCGAAGGCACGCCGCCGGGTCGCCGAGGTCGACAGCCTCGTGGACGGCTACCTCGTCGAGGCGCTGCACGCCCTCTCCGACGGGGACCTCGATGCCATCGGGTCCGCCCTCGGCGCCCTCCGGGGATTGGCGCAGCGGATCCACCCCGCTGCGCACTGAGGCCCCATCGGCCGCGAGTAGTGCGCCGACCTCTACGGCAACGCCGTGTTCCGGGCCGTCAGGCCGTGTTCTCGGCCTGACCCTTCGGCGTTCCCGGCGACCCTGTGCCCCCTGTTCCCACCCTTCGAAGAAGCAAGGCACCTTCATGTCCTCTTCCCTCATGGGCCGCTCGCCCGTGCCCGCCCACTCCCCGCCCGTACCGGATGTCCCCCGTGGCCGGCGCGGCCATCCCTGGCTGACGCTCATCGCCGTCGCCTTCGGGCTGTTCATGGTCGGTCTGGACGGCTCGGTCGTCTCGATCGCGAACCCGGAGATCGGCCGGGACCTGCATGCTTCCGCCGCTGACCTCCAGTGGGTCACCAACTCCTACCTGCTGGCTCTCGCCGCCGCTCTGATTCTCGGCGGGAAGCTCGGCGACCGGTTCGGACGGCGCACCTACTACCTGGTCGGTGTCGCCGGTTTCGCGCTGGCCTCTGTCGCCATCGGCCTGTCCGGCTCGATCGGGGGTGTCATCGCCTTCCGCGCGGTGCAGGGCTTCTTCGGTGCGCTGCTCATGCCCAACACGCTGGGTCTGCTGCGTGCGGCCTTCCCGCCGAGGAAGTTCGCCATGGCGGTGGGGATTTGGGCGATGGTGTCGTCCGTGTCCACGGCGCTCGGGCCGATCGTGGGCGGACTGCTCGTCGAGCACGTCAACTGGGAGTCCGTCTTCTACATCAACGCTCCCATTGGTGGCGTGGCCCTCGCGTTCAGCGCGTTCGTCCTGCCGCAGAGCAAGAGCCCCGCCGGTCGGCACCGCTTCGACATTCCGGGCGTGGTTCTTCTCGCGCTCGGTCTGCTCCTGGTCGTCTTCGGCGTCGTCAAGGGGGAGACGTGGGGCTGGGGCGCAGGGTCGACTCTCGGCGTGCTCGCGGCGGGCGTCGTCGTTGTGCTGGCCTTCGGCTGGTACGAGAGGCGCCTCGAACGCCCTGTGTCCGGCTCGCGGACCGGAGCGGATGCCGCGCGCCGGGGGCACCCCCTTCTGCCGATGAGGTTGTTCCGCAGCCGTACACTCGCCATCGGTACGGTCATCAGCGCCGTCAACTTCTTCGTCCTGCTCGGCTCGATCTTCTTCGTCATGCTCTACCTGCAAAATGTCCGCGGTTTCACGCCCGTCGAGGCCGGTGTGCGCACCCTGCCGCTGAGCCTGGCCTCCGTGGTCGCCTCGCCTGTGGGGGCGAAGCTCACCGAGCAGTTCGGTGCCCGGGTGTCCATGCCGCTGGGCATGGTGCTGCAGGCGGGCGCGTCCTTCGGCATGCTCGGTTGGGGCGTGCAGTCCCCGTACGCCGCGATGTGGCCGCCGTTCATCGCGCTCGGCCTCGGCGTGGGCATGGTGATGGCCGCCTCCTCCGACGCGATCGTCGGCAATGCGCCGGTCAGCGACGCGGGGGTGGCCGGTGGCCTGCAGGCCACCGCGTTGCAGGTCGGCGGCGCGCTGGGCACTTCCGTACTGATGTCCCTGATCAGCAGCAGGGTCGGATCCACCCTGACTGACGAGCTGACCGCGGCCGGGGTTCCCGGCTCCATGACCGCGCGCCTGCATGAGGCCAAGGACGCGGTCGCCATGGGGGTCTCACCGGTCACCGGCGACATGCCGGAATGGCTGAAGTCCGCGGTCGTGGAGGGCAGCGGTCAGGCGTTCATCAACGGGGTGCGTACGGCAGCCCTGGTCACCGGCGTGCTGTGCGTGGTCGGCGCGGTGCTCGCCGCGGCCGGCATACGGCCCAACCCGCGGGCCGACACGGGGAACTGACGCCGAAGGACCGGCCCGGCCGGGGACGCGCGCCGGCGAAGGCGCGGGTGGCCCCGGCTGGGCCGTCGGCTTGCGAAGGCTCCCGCCCGGCCCTCTCCCCGCCGGCCGAGGTGATGATGACGATCAGCAGACCGTTGAAGACCAGGTGGGAAACGGCGGCGATGACCGGGGGCGTCCGTCGGTGACTACAGGTCCAGCAGTGCCCAGAGGCGGCGGCCGTCGGGGCGCTGTCGGTGCCGCAGCGGGAGGCCCGGGCTCGGCGAGGCGGGGCGGGACGGTGTCGTCGGGTGCGGGGCCGGACTGGCCGGCCTTCGCCCGCCGCCACGGCCTTGACCCCGCCCATCCCGTGCAGTGGGAAGTCGAAGCCCTGGCCCCGGAAGAGCTGAAGCGCTGGTCCTCGCAGCCGTTGAACCACACATCGACCGTACCGTCCTGGCCCGCCGGATCGCGTACGAAGACGGACAGCGTGCCGCCCTGCAGCGCTGCGCCCGAAGCTGACCGGACGGCCGGGCGGAGGATGTCGCGCCCGCCGAGCCCACGGTGGTCTTTTCGGCGCAGCAGGATCCTGCTGCGGTGGAGCGGTACTGGACGGCGCAGCGGATGCTCGATGCCGAGCCCGCACCGATGCCGGACTTCGAGGAGGAAGAGGAGAGCGGTCGGGGATAGGCGGGCCGGGCTGGGGTCGTCACCGGCATTTGGCCGCCGCCGGCTCGGACCCGCGTGCCTGTCCACCTTCCCCAAGGAACGAAGCGAGCCGATCCTGCCCCGCTGTCCGAGCCGACACGCGCTGGCTCCTCTGGCCATGGGGGTGGGCTGTGCGGCAGGCCGCCCCGAATCTCGCGCTGCAGGCAGATCACCGAAGACGAGATCACCCCCCCCCTCTTCCTGGTGGACGAAGCTTTCGCTACCCCGGTAGGAGCATCTGGGGAAACGCAGTTCGGGACCTTAGCCTTACTGAGCCGGGACTACAGTCCCGAACCCGGTATTCCTTCGGTGTATCCGTCGACAAGAAAGCCCTGGTGTGTATTACTATCCCAACGTCGACTCACCATTCGATTACTACTTCGGCTGCCGATGGTAGACGCTCCATCCGTACGCGAAGTCGCATCCTTCACCATCAATCAGATCGAATAAAGGCATGTACATATCACACGAACACCTGATGGTTATTGTCGCGGACGGTCAGGCAGCCGGTCACCCGCTCGCTGCTGTGGTTATGTTTTTCATCCTCGTCGTCGGAGGGATGTACATCGGTGCGCTCATCAGCATTATCACCTCTCCCGCCGGGAAGGGAATGAAATGTGCCTGGGTAATATTCGTTTTGATGGCGCCGCTTCTAGGCATCGTGTTGTGGTTCCTCGTCGGCCGACCTCAGGCCCGGAGCGCACCGGTCGCCCTCTGACTTCCGCGACCGGCTTGTGTCTGTGACAGGCCGTCACGGTACGAGAGGAGGGTGCCATGGTCGCAGTGAACAGCGAATCGGCGCATTGTACCGGCTGTGGAAGCATCGGCACCTCCGAGACCACGGCAGGCCGACGTCGCTGCTACCGGTGCGATAGGCGCTTTGTGTCGCGTGCCTGTCCCCAGTGCGGCTCATATCGAGTGAACGGTTCCGAGGGTTTTACCGGATTCGTATCGCCCTGCTCGGCTTCATGCTGCCCACTCCGTTCCGAGGTCGGCTAGCGCCTAGAGCTTGTCGACGCTCAGGTGGGCCCGGCGTCTCTGGCTGTTCGCCAGGACCCTCAGCTTCATCTCTTCCCCGTCCGTCGTCAGGGTGCTTGAGGTCCTGGTTCAGCGTACGCAGCAAGGCGTGGGCGAGTAGGGCAGCCGGCAGGACGAACTCCGAACGACAGGTGTCGGGCCCGGCCAGAGTGTCCCACGCTAAGAGGCCGACAGCTAACACTCGGGCGGGTGTGTGGAATACGGTCGAGTGGGTCATGACCTTGGGGCCGTTTCTCAGGACCTTTTACCTGTCCTCTCGTCTAAAAACTGAGTTAGCGTCAGTTCTGTCCGCCTGGCGATGACCGCGCTGCGGACTTCGAAACAACCGAGAGGAAGAAGACTCAGGGCATTGAGTCTCCACGCCTTCCGGTAGCCCTGTATGTCCTCTTCCCCCGCTTGCAAGGAGAAAGCGTACGTGAACAAGAACCATCTCCGAATAGCCGCAGCCGCGGTCGGTGCAGCCGTCTTCCTCAGAATCACCGGGCCGATGGCCTCTGCCACCGAGGCGGATCACGCCCGGATCTCGATGGAACACACCGCAGCGGTTCAGCTCGCGGACGCCGCAGAAGCACCACAGATCAAGGAGGACGGACTCGATCAGCGGCTCGCCGCACTCCCGCACGACAGAACCACCGAGCAGGTTGTCGCCGCGATGTACCCGGATGACCCGGCAGCGCAGCGGGAGGTCCTGAAACACCTCGGTGGTGGGGCGCAGACGAGGGGCTTATGGGGAAGCGCCTGGAAGTACACCAAGTGTGTCGCGGCCGTCGGCGCCGCGTTCATCCCCGCGACCAAGGCCTACAAGGCGATCAAGGGGCTCGGTGGAGTGGCAGAAGCCGCGAAGCTCGTGATCAAAGCGGGCAGCGTAGCCGAGTTCAAGAAGGCCGCCGGAAACGCCGCCTTGAACATCCTGGGTATCTCGGCCATCCAGAACAACTGTTTCTGATCGAGGGCTGTATATCCGGTACACGAAAGCTGGGAGCGGCAAGAAGACATGGCATTCTTTTCGGGCAAGGCGCAGAAGGAGCCGGTGGTCGTCGTACGTGACAGCCAGGAGGTTCTGATGCGCCTGCGTCAGGCGTTGGAGTCCACGGGCCCCGCGGAGCACTCAGGTCTGGAGCGGGCGGTGGGCATCGCGGAGGCCACCGCTGCTCTCACGGACGAGCAGGTGCGTAAGGACTGGGTGCGCGGCATCCTCAAGGCGGCGGGGGCCGATACCGGACGAGACCTGGAGGGCGCGGTGAAGTCGCTGCGTCAGGCTGTTCCCAGCCTGACACTCACGGCTGCCTACCAACTCGTCAAGGATGTCGTGGACGACGCGTCTTAGCAGGCAGCGGTTCCACGAGACACACCAAGAATCCGCCGCCACAGTCACGGCCCGCCGTGAGTATTTCCCCGGCCATGGAGAGTCAGCCGGAGAAGGAGGCAGCGGTGCCCGGCCGGGGCCGTACCGACTGTGTTCGGTACGGCCCCGCTGCGCATCCCGGCTCAGGCTGCCGCCCAGTCCAGCCCGAGGGCGGCCGGCGGCTGGAGTTTGTCGGGGTGGGTTTGGCGCGCCTGGTCTTGGTGTCGGACAGGGCACCCACCTGCGCCGCGTCTTCTGGCTCGCCCCCCACGACCGCGATCAGTAGCCCGACGGCCTGTACTCCAGCGGCGCCCCCTCCGAAGCCGTCGACCCGCGCACCCTGCGCCCGGGCGTCAAGGGCTACAAGACCGAACGCTCCGAGGGTGGCCCCGCCTCGGACACCATGCGCGAAATGGGAATAACCCTTCCCAAGGCGTAGTCCGTCCGCACACGCTGTGGCGTGGGGACCGTCTTGGCCACTGTGCGCCAGCGAGGACAGGGCGACGCGGGACGTGTGCGCCTGGGCGGCGGAGCGGTCCGCAGCGGCACACCGACCGGGCCGGACCCATCGCGGGTACACCCCGTTCGTGCCGCCGTTCCCACTGCCCGCCGGCCCCGCGCCGGCCCGCCCCCGTTGACCGGGTGCGCCCCGGTCCAGGGCGGAATCTTGAGTCGAAGCGCGCCGGAGGAACAGAACACTTCGGTACGCCGATTGTCAGGCCCGCCACCGGTGTGGGGGACCAGCCCTCACCGGGAGTACAGGAGAACGCAGCAACAGCCTGGACCCCCATGTTCCGTTTTTGGCGTTGTTGCGGCACGTTGTGGGCAGACTTGATCATCAGTCAGTCCGGATCCGGTGCTCAGCGCCGTCAACAGCAAAGGACATACGACGTGGCAGTGGACGCCGCCCCCTCCGTCGCAGCGAGACCGATACCGCGTGTGCCGGGTGCCTTGCCCCTCGTCGGGCACGCGCCCGCGCTCATTCGCGATCCCTTCGGCTTCTTCCTGTCGCTGCGGGACCACGCCGACGACCGCGGCCTGGTCCGCATCCGGCTCGGATCGATGCCCGTCTACATGGCCACCACACCCGAGCGGCTGCACGAGGTCCTGGTGGACAAGGGGCGGTGGTTCGAGAAGGGCCGGTTCTTCCAGCGCCTCAAGCGACTGGCCGGCGAGGGGCTGAGCACCGCGGACGGGGAGCTGCACAAACGTAACCGCCGCTTCCTCGCGCCCCTTTTCGGTGCGCAGCGCATCAAGGGCTACTCCCTGGTCATGAGCCGCAATGCCCGGCGGCTGTCCGCTTCCTGGCAGCCGGGTCAGCAGGTGGACATCTACAAGGAGGCCGCCGCTTACTCCATCGACTCCATCGCCATGTCGCTGTTCAGCACGGACGTCGGGACGCCGGCGGTGGAAACGATCCGTACCGAACTGCCGGTGCTGCTGGACATGCTCCTCAAGCGCGCTGCCTCACCGAAGATCCTGGACCGTCTACCGGTGCGCTACAACCGCGTTTTCGACCGGGCGTCCGCGCAGTTGACCGGGGTGATCGACCAGGTCATCAGCACCGCACACGCCGGCGGCCACGCCGAGGAGCACGACGACCTGCTCGCGCAGCTGCTGCGGGCGCAGGTCCACGACGACGTTCCGGTCCGCCTCAGCGACGTCCAGATCCGCGACGAGGTGGCCACGCTGCTTTTCGCCGGGGCCGAAACCACGGCCTCGACCCTGGCCTGGGCCTGGCACTATCTGGCGCACCATCCCGAGTTCGACCGGAAGGTGGTGGCCGAGGTACTGGAGGTCGTCGGCCCCGACCGCGCGGTGACCATCGAAGACGTCCCCCGGCTGACCGTGATCCGCCGGGTGCTGGACGAGGTGATCCGCCTGCACGGTGTCACGTTCCTGATGCGCCGCAGCACCGCGCCGGTGACCCTCGCCGATGTCACGCTGCCCGCGGGCACCGAGGTGGCGTTCAGCATGTACGCCATCCACCGCGATCCCGAGGCATTCGAGGACCCCCATACCTTCAACCCGGACCGGTGGCTGGATCCCGGGACCAAACGGTCGTTCATGCCCTTCGGCGGCGGCAACCGCAAGTGCATCGGCGATCAGTTCGCCCTGGCCGAGACCACCATCGCCATCGCGGAGGTGCTGCGCGACTGGCGCATGTCGCCCGCCGGCGGCCACACTCCGAAGCAGGTGATCTCCGCTGTCGCCCGGCCCGACCGAGTACCCATGACCGTACAGCCCCGTAACCCCGCACCCAGCCGACCGAGCAGCTGAACAACCGAACAGCTGAACAGCGAGGAGGACCGCTTTGCCGCCGACTACCGCAGGCAGGTGGGCTCCTGACGTCCCGCCACCCACCGGTCCGACTCAGCTGATCACACGCCCGGTTGGACGGTAGGCTGCTGACAATGCTGATCATCACGCCCTGTGTGCCGTGCCGTCGCACAGGGCGTGATGTGTCCCAGCACCGGGGGAGCCGGAAGCCACAGCGCAACAACGGCGGGCTGGACAGCAGGACCCGCTCGCAACGCCGCTGGGAGGCACCATGACGTATCCAGACCCCCGTTCCTCGTCCGTACCGGCACCGCCTCCCGGCTGTCCTGCGCACGCCCAGAATGCCGGCGGTCCCTGGCAGCGGATCTACGGCCCCGACGCCGAGCCCCTGGGCCCGGTGCTGGAACAGCTGCGCAGGCAGTACGGGGACGTCGCGCCGGTCCTCGTCCCCGGCGACATCCCGGCCTACCTGGTCCTGGGCTACAACGCGATACGCGATGTCATGCAGAGCAACTCCCGCGTGGTCTGCGACTCCCGCCGCGGCCGCGTCTACCAGGACGGCCGGATCCCGGCGGACCACCCCCTGGCGCCGATGACCGCGTACCAGCCGATCGTGGCGTTCGAGGACGGCGTGGCCCACGCCCGCCTGCGCAGCGCCGTGGTCGACAGCCTGGACTTCAACCGGCACTCCCTGCGCCGCTACATCGGCCGGTACGCCAACCGCCTCATCGACTGCGTCGCCTCCCGCGGCACCGCCGACCTGGTCACCGAGTACGCCGCGCAGCTGCCCGCCCTCGTGATGGCCTGGATGTACGGCATGCCCGAGGAGGAGAGCCCCGCCCTGGTGGCCGCGGTACGGGACCTGACCAGCGGCAACGAGCGGGCCGCCGAGGGCAACGCGTTCGTCACCCGCACGATGGAGGAGCTCGTCCGGCGCAGGCGGTCCGGCGAGGGCGCCGACCACGCCATTGGTGGCCGGGACTTCGTCAGCCGTCTCCTGGACCACGAGGCGGGCCTCAGCGAGCAGGAGGTCGTCGAGCACCTGCGTATGATTTTCGTCGCCGGCTACACGCCGACGGTCGCGCTGATCGCGAACACGCTGCTGGTGCTGCTGACCCAGCGTCAGTTCAGCCGTGACCTGACCAGCGGCCAGATGACGCTGCCCGAGGCCCTGGAGCGCGTGCTGTGGGACCACCCGCCGATCGGGCTGCTGCCCACCCGCTGGGCGGCCGGGGACATGACCATCGCGGGCCAGCAGATCAAGGCCGGAGACATGATCATCCTGGGGATCGAGGCCGCCAACACGGACCCCGCCGCCCGGGAGCCCGGACGCCCCGTCGTCCACAACTCGGGGCACCTCGCCTTCTCCACGGGCCCCCACGAGTGTCCCGGCCGCGACATCGGGCAGGCCATCGCGGAGACCGGCATCGACATCCTGCTGAGTACGCTCCGGGACCTGGAACTGGCAGTCCCCGAGGCAGAGCTGCAGTGGCAGTCGGCCTGGGTCTCCCGCCGCCTGCTGTCCTTGCCGGTGACGTTCACTCCGCCGCGGGCCAGGGGGGTGCGTGTTGCGCAGCCGGAGGCTGCTGTGGGGGTAGCGGGTGGGTAGGTGGGTTGGTACTGCCTAGTAGGGGGCTCTTGGCCTGCGGCCGGACGGAGGGCTGCCGGCCCGGCCGCAGCCAGTACGCGTCCTGACGGGACGAAGCCTGGGCGTGCGCTTGGCGGCTCAGCTTGCAGGCCGGAGCCGTACGCCGCCAAACGCGCGGCCACCGCCTGGCTTACCGCGATGCTGCCCTCGGCGGCTGCGGTGGTCCGGGCCCGGTCGGTGAGTTTGGGAAAGCGGGCCGCGACATTCTCAGCGCTCCGGTCGCTCCTGGCGTGTGCGGAGTCCGTTGTAGACATACCGGCGGCGCATCTTGATTGCGTAACGTTCTTTGGCGCCGACAGAGCACGGGCACGGGGGAGTGGAGGTGCGATGCCAACGAGATGTGGCTCGTCGGTGTGACCGAGTGGACGGCCCGTCTATACAGCCGCGAAAGCAGGGGTGGGTGCGGCGCGTCCGTCTTGGACTGGTCGCCGCGGTGGCGCGGGAGCGCTGTCCTTTTGCTGGATGCCGATGCCCGAGGCCCCAGGGCGTACTCGGGCACCGGCATTGTGACGCCGCTACATCCCAATTCCAGGGCGCTTCGCAAATGAGGCGGAGCCATTCGTTGATGGCGGTAAGTCTGCATCGACGCGGCGCCGTTCAGGTCGAGAACCGGGAGTCAGGTGCGTGCGCTCTGCCAGCCGCTGCATTTCACTCGGGTGTAGGACCCGTTGCTGTGCTTCTTGGTGTAGCACGCCCTGAGGTACACCTTCGTGCCTTCATTGATCCTCTTCAGGCTTTTGTACTTGTAGGTGTTGTACCCGCAGGCCGTGGTGCTCCAATGGTGGAACTTGTTGACCTTCAGTTCGGCCGTCAGGCAGTAGCCGTCCTTTTTCAGGTCGTAGGCATCGATGTAGTCGCCCTGGTGTGTAAAGGACACCTGGCCCCCGGCGACTGTGATGCGCTGGTCCGTCCCGGCGTACGCAGCGGTGGCGGCTGTGAGCGACAACGTGGCGGTAAGCGCAATAACGCCCGTGCGAGCGGCGAGTTTCCTCTTGCTGGTCATGTCGTTCCTCCTGATGGAAATAGCTTAGGAGTTGGACCTCGAAGGTCTGTCATATTGCGGGCGGAACGATCTACAGCTCGTGGAGGACGATCGGCGCACCTTCACCGTCTTCGAGATCATGGTCCGCCGCTCAGGACTGCCACCCCGCCGTCGCCACCGCGTCGCCGTCCTGCACGCCGCGGACGTGACCGTGCTGCTCAGGGAAGGCGGTTACGTACCCCATCCGTCCCGTCCCGCCGCGCCGACATCGCCGCGTATCCGTGGCAGGCGGCCATCGACGCGATGTTCACGTGATGCGGCACCGACATGGCATGTGGACGGTGGCATGGGAGGGCCAGGGCCGCCGCAGCTCGCCATTGCGTACGGCGCTGGCGGTACGGGCCGCATCGAACGGATCGTGCCAGCCGAGCATGCGAGCTGCTGGACCGGCCGGGGCCTTGGGAACGCGTCCCACGCGTCACCGGTGCGCTGCCGGCGCCCGAGCCTCCGGCGGGCTGGCAGCCGTGGCGCTCGTCCTCACCCCAGCGCACCGTAGATGATCGTCAGCCGCACGAAGCGATGGACCGTACGGATTCCCGGCACCCGTGTGCCATCAAGGACGTCGACAGGCGAACTGCAAGCTGGCCACGACTCGGTCGGTCGCTCCTGCCGTACGGCTCAGATGCCGTCGCCCACATCCTGGGCGCGGCCGTCGACCCCAAAGGCGGCGAGCCCGAGTATCCGGTGTATTCACCATTACGGGCGAAGTGCCGCTCTCGCGGCATTGGGGAAGGTTGTCGGTGGGCAAACACTCGGTACAGGTGGGGAATCGGGTGGTCCGGGGGACGGCCCTTTGAAAGGGCGTACGGTGAGTGTGAGAGAAATGCGCCGGTTCCGGCGTGATCCGCTGGGGTACATCGAAGACTGCGCACGCCGGAGTCCGGCTAAGGTGTTCCGGCTCCCCTGGGGCGCCTGGTGCGTGAGGGACACCGAACTGGCGCTCACAGTGCTGCGCGACCCTCTCTTCCACAGTGGCAGGTCCACTTTCTTCGGCGGCATGCTGCCCTCACGGACTGCCCAGATCACCCTCGGCCGCGCCGTCCGGAACCTGATGCGGGCGCACCTGCCCGCCTACCGCGAGTGCGTGGCCGAGGCAGCAGCCGGTCTGGCCGCGGTCAGCCATTGGCCCGAAGCGGGACCGCTGCTGGTGTACCGGTGCACCGCGGACGTACTGCTGCATCCCGATGCCCCACCTGCACTGCGGCGGCAGTTGGCACATGCCGTGTCGGCCGGCCTGACCGCCCGCCAGCCGTCCATGCGACAGCGGGCACGGGCGGAAATCCTGCGCCCCAAGCTGCTGGCCGCGATCACTGAGCATGTCCGAAGCCGCCGGACGGAGGGTTCCGCAGCGGGAGAGTCGCGGGACGTACTGGACACCGTGATCGGAGCCTGCCCAGAGGAACTCACCGACCGAACCGTGGCAAACCTGTACATCCTGCTGTTCCAGTCGATCGTGGGCAACATCGGCTACGCGGTGGCATGGACGCTCCTGCTGGCCGGTCTGCACCATTCGTCCGGCCCACCATGGCCGTGGCCCGCGGAGTGGCTGGTGCGCGAGGCCGCACGCCACCGCCCGTTCGTCTGGATGGTCGGCCGACCCGTCCCGTATCCCCTCGAATTCGGTGGCCTGCCGTTCGCAGCGGGCACGATCTTGTCGGTCAGCCCTTACCTGCTGCACCACGACACGCACCGCTGGGACCGTCCCGAGATGTTCCGGCCCGAACGCTGGAACGAACCAGGCGGACAAGGCCCCTACCTCCCCTTCAGCACCGGCCCCTTCACGTGTGCCGGGGCAGCCGTCGCACACAGCCTGGCCACCGAGGCGATCACCGCCCTGGCACGGGACACCCACCTGACCATCAGCGGCGGCGATGCCCGGCCCCTGGTGTCCGGCTCCGTCCTCCCGCGTCCCTTCACCCTGCGACGCACCCTCAAAGCCCCCGCCAAGCCCGCGCTGACGAAGGACGAAGGGAGGTGAATGACATGATCGCTGCTATCCGACGCATCATCTGGGACAAGCCCGCCAGTTACTGGGAGCCGGACGTTTGGCTCTAGAAAACCCGGTGTACCCCGGTCGCCCGCGTGCCATGGCCAATGGCGCGCGGGCCACTTGACCGTCCCCGGCCTCCCCGGTTGTCTCCGACGGCGTAGCCCCCGAGGCCCGTATGGTCTGCGGATTCAGGGTGAGAGCGGCGGGCATCTCGTCCAAGGTGCTGCTGCCGCGGCCAAACCCCCTCTACCGGTGCACCGTGCGCACCGGCCCGGACACCGACCGACTGGCCCAGCAGTTCCCGCCCCGCGAGATCGCCGGCCCTTGCCACACCCTCAGTGCCCCGACGCCCGGTCCGACCCCGCCTGGCGGCCACCGCCGGAGCTGTCCACTACCAGCGCGGCGGATCTCATCTGCTGCACGCCCATCACGACAGCGCGGTCTCCGGCGCGTACTTCCTGCACGTCCCCACCGGGGCCGTCGGCACCCTGGAACTGGACGAGTCAACTCCAGTCCCAGGGACATGCACAGGGCGGCCTCGGACTCCCGGTCCATACGCGCAGCGTCGCCGTAGACAGTCCCGGTGCCGTCCACACGGAGAACAGGCCCAGGAACGGACCAGGTTGTTCGGCAGTGCTGACGACGTCCTCACTGCACCGGACGTTGCAGCCGCGACTCGTGGCGCGGCGTGGCGCGGTGCTGCCGGGCCGCCGTTGCGGAGAACCCGTCACGGCCCGGCGAGCAGCCACGCGGCTCGCCGGCCTTCCAGCCTTCGAAGGGTCTACGTCGCGGGTCCGAGGTGTCCTTCGAGCACGGTCTGAATGATCTGGGGCCGGTCCCAGAGGGCGAGGAGTTCGTTGGCGATGGCCACGATCGGCAGCGGGTCCTGGTCGCCGAGCACCGTGACGGCGGCGGCTGACAGGGTGCGGGGGACAGCTCCGGCGTCGAGGAGGACGCGCCAATCCTGAGGACCGAGCTCCAGGAACTCCAGGCCACGCAGATGGGCGATCTCCAGCGGGTCGGCGAGCGTGCCGGGGTAGGCGGTCAGGGTGCGCAGGCGGGGGAGTCCGGTGACCGGAGCAAGGCTGAGCGGCGCGGCGTCCCACACACCGATGGACAGAACCTCCAGACCGGGGTGGGCGGCCTCCTGAACGCTCTGGAGATGTGCGACGTTGACCCTGGCCACGGGGGAGGGCTGTTCATGACGCCCCCTGTCCTCTTGCTTCTCCTGGCCCAGGACGAAGTCGGTGAGGGAATCGGCGATGAGGTCGGCGCCGATGCTCAGTTCGTGGCTGAGCATGATGATCTGCCCGGTGTGTCCGCACGGGCCGGGTGTCAGGTCGACCGCCAGCTGGTCGCCGCCGCCGTTCTCGCCGAACACGATCCATCCGGGTGAGCCGACCAGGCCCTGCACCGCGGCGTCGGGCGGGGTGATGACTGCCTCCAGGGCCGCGAACTCCCAGCGGTAATCACGGGTCGACGCGTCGGCGATCTGCAGCTCCTTCAGGGCGCCGAGCTCGCAGCCGACTGCCTCGGCGACACGGTTCGCTGCCTCGCGGTCGACCGACCAGTCCTGCCACCGTGCACGCGTCACCCGGTAGAGCACCTTCAGCTCCTCGGGCAGGGCGATGCCGAGGCGTGCTTCGGCCGCGGTGATCTCCTCCTCCGTCGCGCCGATGGCATCGGGCAGTCGCTCGCGCAGCGTCCGTTCCAGCAGTTCGAGGTCTGCCGAAGGGGCCGGCACCGCTGCGGGGTGCGGATCGGGGAGGCGGCGCCAGGGCTCGGGCAGCGCGCCCTCGACCAGGATGAGCGCCCCCGGGTGCGCGCTGCCGATCCCGGATTCCACGGCCGGGCTGGGGCCCAGCAGGCGCAGCACGGCCTTACCCGTCGGTGTGATCGTCGCGGTGAACGAGATCTCGTCGACGCCGGCGTCCACGATCGCCTTCCGCACCCGGTCCACGGCGTCGAGCTCGTCCTGCATGTCCTCGCTCCGCAGAGCTCGTCCGGGCGGCGGCTGGCGGCGCCGCAGGCCGAGACTCCAGCTGTGCCGGCCGATGCGCCCCGCCACGCGGACGGGCTCGGCGGCAGGCCTGTCAGCCTTGGCGGCCAGCAAGAGCTTCAGTACGGGCTCCCAGGTCGCGAAGTCGCGTATCGGCGGCACGATGGATCCTTGATCAACCATGCACAGACCGTATGCGGGCCGACTGACACTCCAGGCCCCGGGCTGCGCCTTGCTCCTGCTGGACGCGCGCTCGGGCCATTGGGCAGGCCAGGACCGATTACAGTGTTCCGTCACACCACGCTCATTGAGCCCGGCCTTGCCCTCCCGTCCGCGACCGACGAACGAAGGGGCCGCGCCTTCGGGCCATGGGCCTACGTGAGCGGTGACGGCCGGCCGCGCCAGGCGCGCCCCGGGCTCACGGTGCGTGCGGTGACTCGGACCTGCTGTGGGGAAAATGCCTGCGTTCGATCGGCGCCTCCAGCCGGATCGGTACCTGCGTGCGTAGCCGACATCAGGGCTGGCCAACAGCACCGACGGGAACGCTCGTACGATGCCCGCGTGGCAGAGATCATCGACTACGGACAGTTCGCGGAGCGGCTCCGGCACCAGCAGCAGCGGCCCCGGTGGGATTTGCTCGACGCAGTACAGCGCGAGTGGGGGTACGAGGACCCGGGAGGTGAGCCGGTCGCTTCCCGCCGGGATGGGGAGAACGCTGGCTACGGTGTCGACGGGAGCCTGCCCGCCCCTGCGGCGCTCGCCGAATGGTGGGACTCGCCGGTCAACTCCTTCGCGTTCCGGCCGCGGTTGTACTGGACACACACCCAGTGGCCGCCGAGCATCTGGGTCGATGAGTACGGTGGGTCGGACGCCGACGAGAACCTCTGCGAGGACTCCGACGGTGGGGACGCCGAGGACGACGCGAACTTGGATCCGGCGCGGGCCGACGGACTGCCCAAGAACAACCCACTGCTGCCGCCGGATGTCGTAGACCGGCGGATCTGCGTCTTCATGTCCGAGTACCACTACTGCAACCAGTGGGGCTATCTCGCCGCCGAGGCTTCCCGCCCCGACCCCCGAGTGCTGGTCAGCACCAGCGACGGGTGGCAACTGCAGAGCCGGTCGCTCTCGGAGTTCTTCCTCCAGCTGGCCCTTCAGCGGCTGCCCGGCACCTACGGCTGGACCGTCCAGGTGCGCCACGCGGACCTTGAGGAGGCCCCGGCGGCGCTGGACCGGCTGACGGCCTCGTACCGGGAGCTGGGGCTGCTGCCGTGGCAGGAGCTGGACTGCGATGCGCTGATGTACGGCGGGCCGGACGTGCTCATCTCCCACAGCCGCGCCCCGGGCTCCGACTTCGTCCTGGTGATCCACGGCCGGACCCGCGAGGCGCTGCTCCAGGCCGTCGAAACGCTGGGGATCGCCTGCACCGACAAGGACATCAAGCCGCCCAGCGAGATCCCCGAACCCCTGGAAGACCTCGACCCGTTCGCGTTCACCGAGGGCGACACCGACGACCGCGGACGCTGGCAGGTGGAGTCCACCGGCAGCGCCCCCGCCGCCGTCACTGCCCCTGCCGTGCTCCGCGCTGTACCGGACCGCACCGCCACCGCCCTCGACGAGGAAGCCACCCTGGCCGCGGTGGGTGACAGTGAGGGGCACGTCCACCTGTACGAGTCTGCCGCCGAGGCGGCCGCCGGGCCCTCCGCGGCCGTCAGCCGGTCTCTGCACCGTGCCCCGGTGACCGCCCTCGCCTGTGTCCGGCTCAACGACGTCCACCGGGCCGTGGTCAGCGGCGACGCCCACGGCGTGCTGCGCTACTGGCGCACGGACTGCGCTCCGCGGCCCTTGCCGTTCGACCGGCGGCGCACCGCCGTCACCGCGCTCACCGCCGTCGGCCTGGCCACCGGCCCTGCTATGGCCTGCGCCTGGGCGGACGGGCTGGTCCGCATCTGGGACCTGCGCTCCGGCGCAGTGGCCCGGCTGCCGCTCGGCACCGGCATCACGGACCTGACCCTGGAAAACGATGGGACGCTGCACGTCACCGGGCCGTCCGGCCCGGTGCCGCTGCGCCTCGATACCCAGCGGCTCTGGCCGCACCGCGAACTCATGCTCCGCCTGAAGGAGGTCGACTGGGGCGCGTTGTGGTGCGCGCGCGGTCCCGCGCATGCGGTGCCCGGCCTGATCGGCAAAGTAGCCTCCGACCACCAGAAGACCGCCATGGACGCGGTCCACGACCTCTACCGGCTGTTGGTCTCCAAGAGCCCGGGGCTGACCGCGGCGGTACCCGCGGTGCCGTTCCTCACGGAGCTGATGACCGACCCCGACAACCAGGCCCGCCCCACTCTGCTGCTGCTCATCGCGGACATCGCCGACTGCGACTGCGAAGAGAACCGGGCCGCGGTGCGGGCGGTACTGCCCGCCCTGCGCCACCTGCATGACGACCCGCTGCCGTCGATCCGGTGGGCGGCGGCGGAGATGGAGAAACACTGTGCACCGCGCCCGGGGGAGCAATGAACGAGTGGGTTCGCTCCGCGTCGCTGTCCTCGGGAAGCGGCGGCCCGGCTTCCCTCCGTAGCATGCCAAGGACCTGAACATCGAACCCGATCATGTGTGGGCCAGCGGTGTCACAGACGATTTCGTCTCCAATCACACCTCGGAACTGACGTTGGGCGAAGACCCCATGGAGAAAGAGTTCGGCGGCAAGGTCTTCGAGGTGGACACTCATAAGCACGACGGCTACTGGAACGAGGGCAGTCGGAGCCTGCGCAACTATGGCCGCATCATCGTCGGCATGGATCCCCCGGAAGGCGATTACCACTCATGACTGAGCCGATATCCAAGCGGGCCTGCCGCGTCGGAATGCTGGGAATCGCTCTGACACCCCTGTTCGTGACAGGGGATGTATGAACGACGGCGGAGGAAACGACCCGCTTCCGGTCCAGAGCCGGGGACAGGCCGAACACCTGGTCCGGAGCCTGGTCGACTCGCCGGCCGGGGAGTACGGCCTGAAAGTGGACAGCAAGACCGTCCATTGCGGAGTTCCGGCACTGCTACGGAAGGAAGGGTGGGTCCCCCTCCGACGGCCGTTTCGACCTGACGTATGCGGTACGGGCCACAGTTCCGGAGGCCGAGCACGGCAAGGCGATCCGCGCCATGCGCAAGAAGCTGGAGGCCGAGGGCTACCAGATCAGTGGCTATCGGGAGGACAAGACCAAGAAGCCGTGGGCGCTGATGGACGCCGATGGCGGCAAGGACGACCTCTCCGTCTCGGTGGAGAATGCGAGACACGGAAGCTGGGTGACGTTCCTCAACGCGTGTGTAGCATGATGTCCATGACGCTCTGGATCTTCATTGCTATGGCCTTAGTGCTCGGCACATGACGATGTGGCGTCGGTGCGCTGTAGGGGTGAACAACAGGAAAGTGGTTCTCGGTAGCCACGTCGGCGCGTGGTCGAGGAAGCTGCCTTGGGATAAGTGATCGGGGGGCCGTACGCTGCCCCGCCGAACCGGGCAGGCTTTTGCCGCCGGCCCGCGGCGCACCGGACCGGCGGGGCCCGCGGCCGACCACTGCCATGCCGGCACGCGTGCGGGGCCGGTACCCGCTGCTCTTCCAGGTGCCGGCCCCGCCACTACCTCGGGGCGCCCTCAGTCCACCGTGCGCCGGAGGCCGCCGCACGGTGAGCGCGGCCGGCCGGGGCGCGCTCCTGCCTCCGTGACGGCGAGGAGGCGGGCGAGGCCGGTTGTGCGCGGAGCTCGATGGTGGACAGCTCGACCACCGGTCTGTCAGTCCCGTCGCTTACCGTCTGCTCATGGCATCAATGGATCTTGCTTCGTTTGATCAGGCGTGGGACCGCTTGGAATCCTGGCTCGCTGCCCACGCACCTGCGGATCACGCCGCGCTTCGGCCGCCGGCCACCGCCACGGAGATCGCCGCGGTGGAGGAACAGCTGGGCTTCGCCCTCCATCCTCAGCTCAGGAGGCTGCTGGAGCGCCGAAACGGCGTTGCCGAGCCGGAGCAGGACGGCGGCCCTGTGCCGGGTGTCTTCCCGGCCGGAGGCATCCTGCCGCTGAGACATCGGCTCCTCTCCACCGCTGAGATCCCATCGACGCATCAGCTGCTCGTGGAGGTCCATGAGAACCACGTCGATCCCGACCTCACGGACGAAGAGGAGGTCGCCGGCCATCTGCACCAGTGCGTTCCCTTCGCGCTGCCCAACGACGGAGGTGTCGCGTTCATCGACCATCAGCCCGGGCCCACGTACGGACACGCTTTTGAGATGGGCATCGGCTCCGGTGATCTGGACGGCACGCTCTGGGGCCCAAGCCTGACCGAGTTCGTCGGGGCTGTGACAGGTGCCTTGGAAACGGGCACTCCGTTCCTGTCCTACTGGCCCACCACCTTTGAGCACTCCTCCGGCAGGACCTGCATCGGCTGGGAGATCCGTTTATAGATCACAGAGCTGACGGCCTGTTTCCTTCCGGCTCAGCAATGGTCCGCGGCCTCCGCGAACCTGAACGGCGGTCACTCGCCCGGATTGCGACCATGTACGGAGCGACAAAACGCCACACGAGCAGAAGTGATTTGTTGTTCAAGAGCACGAAGCACGACCACAAGAATTCTGTACCCAGGGACGCCAAGGGCTACAGGAAGACCGGATGGCGGACTGCGGGCGACCATACGTCCGACGCAGAGACTGTGGCGGCGGTTGCCGATTCCACCACTGTAATGAGCTGACCCGGGCTTGGCCTCATGTGCCTGACACCCAGTCCACCCCCGAGACACCCGCGGCCGGGCGACGTGTTCTATCAGCTGCCGTACGACGTCCAGCAGTAAGTCCGCGATCCAGTCGTCTTGTGATCCGCTCCGGGCGCCGAGCGGCGATCCGTACGCGTGCGCGCGTAGAGGCCGCTCAAAACGCTCAATAAGCCGGGTCTCCCGTGTGCTGCACACGTACAAGCAGGTGCGCGCGTACGGCAGTCGTGCGCGGGGGGCTGGGTGGTCAAGGTCGGGGAGAGCTGGGGCCGCGGCCCGCGAGGAAGACCAGCGCTGGCTGCTGGGCCGCTGCAGGTTCCACGGTGCCATTCGATTCGTGTCCGGCGGCGCCGCGGAGGCGGAAACCCCGTCAGCCATCTCGGCGAGCGACAGGTCGGCGAGATGGCTGACGGGCATGCCTAGGCCGAAGCCGATCAGCACGGCCGGACGGCAGGCGACGACGGCCGCCCCCGTCCTCGCGGCGGATGAAGTAGTCCGGTGCGTGCGAGACCGGTCGGCCGCTCGCCGCCGACCAGAACAACCGGAAGGGCTGCGAGAAGATCCCCGCCACCGCCGGATCGAAGTCCGGCAGCATCACCTGGTCCCGTCAACCAGGACTCATACCCGACGCGCCCGCCCGTCGTCGCCGACCACCACTGAACCGGCACGCAGCGTCGCTGACCAACTCGGCGCCAGCGGTGAAGGTCGGGAATGTTCCGTCTCTCAGCCCGGCTGTCGGCCACCCGTGGTTCGTTCCGGGCCCGGCTGCCCGTCGGCCGGAGGCGGCCCGGTGACCTCCACGTACGCCGGACGCAGCAGACGGTCACCGAGCCGGTAGCCGGAGCGCAGCACCTTCGTACACGTCAGGTGCCTGGCCGTGGTGTCGAGGTGGTGGGTCACGGCTTCGTGCCGGGTGGGGTCGAACTTCTCTCCCTCCTCGCCGACTTCCCGCATTCCGAGCGTCGCGAGCTGGGTCTCCAGCGTGCTGGTGATGTCCTTGAGGCCCGGCGTGATGGGCTCGTGCTCGCACGCGCGGTCCACGGCGTCCAGTACCGGCAGCAAGGCGGTCAGCACATTGGCCACGGCGGCTCGCGCACGGCCAGCCGGTCCCGCCGCACCCGCTTGCGGTAGTTGTCGTATTCGGCCTTCACCCGCTGGAGATCCGCTGTGCGCTCCTCCAGCAGGCGCTGCAGCTCGGTGTTCTCCGTGCGCGGTCGGCCGTTTCCCATGGCTACCTCGCTTCCGGCCGGTCGTCGTCGACGATTTCGGCGTCCACCACCTCGTTGTCGGAACCGCCGGGCCCTCCGGAACCGCCGGAAGCGTCGGAGCCGCCGGGCGCCCCGGACGTGCCCGCGGTCTCGGCGCGCGACCGCTCGTACAGCGCCGTGCCGATCTTCTGGGCCGCCTGTGCGGCGCGGTCCATGGCCTGCCGGACCGACGCCGTGTCCGCCTTCTCGTCCTTCAGCCGCTCCTTCAAGGTGGCGAGGGCCGTCTCGGTCTCGCTCCGCGCGTCTGCGGGGATCTTGTCGGTGTTGTCCGCGATGAGCTTCTCGGTCTGGTAGACGAGCTGTTCGGCCTGGTTGCGGGTCTCGGCCGCCTCGCGCCGCCTGCGGTCCTCCTCGGCGTGCTGCTCCGCTTCCCGAACCATGCGGTCGATGTCGTCCTTGGGCAGCGCCGAGCCGCCGGTGACGGTCATCTTCTGCTCCTTGCCGGTGCCGAGGTCCTTCGCCGCGACGTGCATGATGCCGTTGGCGTCGATGTCGAAGGTGACCTCGATCTGCGGCACGCCGCGCGGGGCCGGGGGCAGACCGGTCAGCTCGAACATGCCGAGCTTCTTGTTGTAGGCGGCGATCTCCCGTTCGCCCTGGTAGACCTGCACGGCCACGGAGGGCTGGTTGTCCTCGGCGGTGGTGAAGGTCTCCGAGCGCTTGGTCGGGATCGTCGTGTTCCGCTCGATGAGCTTGGTCATGATGCCGCCCTTGGTCTCGATACCGAGGGACAGCGGGGTGACGTCCA